>DFBT01000043.1 GCA_002366725.1 Caldifarciminota bacterium UBA3073 | reverse complement strand
CAAATCCCACATCTTCCGCCCGGAACGCCGGACCATCCTTACATACATATTTATATCCACTCTTCGTCCGGACGGCACAGGAGAGGCATACGCCATATCCGCAACCCATCCTCGCCTCGAGGGATAATATACAGTTCACCTTCCTGTGAGAATAGAACTCCTTTACCTTCTTAAGCATGAGAATTGGACCACAGGCAACAACGGTGAAACCGTCGGAAACATCGGGGAGGTAATCCGTTACAAGCCCCCTCTTGCCAATACTTCCATCCTCCGTCACAATCCTTAAGTCCGTGTTCGTTATTCGTTGTTCGTGTTCGTCTTCCCTCCCCCCTTCTCCCTCTTCTCTTTTCCCGCAATGACCCATTACCCCATTAACCCAATACCCCATCTCTCTTCTTTCTTCTCTCTTCCCTCTCTCTGTCGCGACTAGGAAGTCGCTCCTACCATACTCCATTTCTTCCACCGGAAGAATGCCATCCTTGTTCTTTGCCCCCATGGTCAGAAACCCACCTGCCTCTCTGTAGAGGAAATACAGTGGTGCAATACCCATTCCACCCGCTACAAGGTATAATTTCCCTTTACGGGGATTTATTAAAGATTCAAATGGATTACCGAGGGGCCCCAGTACATCTATTTGATCTCCTCCACTATATGTGGATAGGAGCTCTGTCCCGAGTCCTTTCACATTATAGAGTATTGCAAATCTATCTCCATCGGTGTAATGAACACTCATGGGACGCCTCAGGAGGGGATAATATCCACCACCGACCCTTATGTTTACAAACTGTCCCGGCATAGACTTCCTCGCAATTCTCTCCCCCTCAACAAGCATCCTGAAGATGAGTGGTGTAACACTCTTGTTCTCTATAATTTTTGCAATTGCCATTTTTATTTTGGGACGCAGATTAACGCTGATTGACACGATTTTTTTATTTCAAAGATTTTTACTTATCTGTGTTCATCTATGGTTGAAGTTTTTTTGACGCTGATTTACTTGGGTATACACTAATTGCTTTTATTTATCTTTTTTTTCTGCGTTTACCCCGTTAAATAGAACTGTTTTAAGAACGCTCAGATATTTTATCGTCGCATTATTTAACGGGGTGAATCTGCGTCCGAGTTCTAACAATATCTTTTCCGTATTTTTCCGTCATCTCTTCTATGTAAGCACCTTTTTCCTCTCTATTGTGTTTATAAGCGGCTTTTCCCGCATTCTCAATCCCCCCGTAATAAAATCTACTCCACAAGAACACAGTTATGAGAATCCCGTCGAGAGTGCGGTGATCGGTAAATGATTTAATGGCGAGTCCGCCAAAGAGCAAGTTGAGACCGAATGTAAAAAGACCGGGCAAGGGCTTTCCCGCATACACCTCTCCCATACCTGGAACTATAGAAGATAGGTTCTGTGCCTTTCGTATATCTTTTTTGGGTGGTGAATGTATATCATCCGCCACATCCTCCCTCCCTATTTCGTTAAATAAGGAGATTGACTCATCCCATTTTCCCTCCAAAAACTTCACCCACCCCATAAGTTCCCCATCTGCCATCCTCTTGCATTCGTATTCGGCAAGGGGATATTCGTTCATCAATATATAGGTCCTCACAAGTTCTCTGTCTTTTCCAAGGGATTCGAATATCCTTACTGCATTCTGGTATCTTCCGAGTTCTCTGTAACAAAGCGCCTTTTTATATTTCCACTCGTCACGAGGTGAGAAGAAATCGAGCCTCTCATACTCAATGAGTGCATTTTTATAATCTCCCCCGTCAAAAAGGCTATCGGCAATATTAAAAGAGCCCGTTAAAATTGCGACGAAAGAGAAGACTAATATCGTCATAATGCCTCTCGTTCTGTAAATTTGCACTCCTTACGCTGCCGTATATGTCACCCAGGTACAATAGAGATGCAAAACCAAGAAATGCATTGGATGGAATGGTTCTTCCTTCCCTGTGATAGAGATATGATATGGAGAGATTCCCCACCACAAAAAGAAATGAAAATATCCCATCCCCTGTGAATCCCGAATAGATCCGCCCGCTTCCGGGGACTATGGCGCTCAGAGCACCGGCGAGTACCGGATTCTTTTTCTGTATATATTTCAAATCTTCCAAAAAAATATCTACCTCTTTTCTAAATGCCCCCGCCCTCTGTAGGTAACAAAGGGCACTATCAATTCTCCTCTCTTCGAGCCACATCAGCCCCAAAAAAAGAGACGCCGTGTCACCACCCGCCCTGACGAGACAATTCCTCGCTTCCTTCCTGCTCCCCATCATCCAGTATGCCTTTCCCATCTGAATATAGACCCTGCCGGTATCCCGTGACGGGATTTCTCTTTCATGTTCCAATATGGATGCCTCCCACTCACCCTTCCCGTAGAGATAATCCGCAAAAGTGCGGGGTGCTCCACCCTCCACAACAGGGGTTGTGGGTGGTAGCGGCTCCCTTATAACTGGGTCGTAAAGTTTATATCCTCTTCCCTCAACATACCTCACACCGTAGTATCTACCGACATAATTCCAGCTTGTGTAGTTGCACCTCTCGAGCCTGTCAAAAGCCATAAGTATACCCAATATTCCCTTTTTCTCTATCGCCTCGAACGCAAACTGGGAGCAGGATGGAGTGAAGTTACACACATCTCCCTGACGAGATGCTATACAGGCTTGATACACCCTGATGCCCTTGAGCAGGGGGGTAAATATCGGCGAGGATATAAGTATGTAGACCAAGAAGAAATTCAAGGCTGTGTTCTGATGCCATTATAAAAGCATTTCACATCTGCCTGCCTATGCCATTGTGGGGCGAATGTCAGGCTGGGAGAACGCAGAGTTAGAACCGCCGTTATATAAACCGTGTGTGAGTCCAAAGAAAGACTCCCACTCATTATTCCATGTAGCCTCTCTGCGGTTATTTTTTTATCCCGGTCCCCAAAAGGTCAAGGGGACCGGGATACCCTTACTGCTTACGGAGGTTCTCTTCCTGTTCTATCTCCGTCATCGTTTTACCCTGATACGCCTCAAACGCCATAATAACCTGTGGAATGGGGGATGCAACGAGACCGATCCACTCGAGTGTTCTAACATTCCTGTAATCATATTGCCTTCCAACTCTCGGTCCCAGGAAATGCTCCAAGAGACAACCCACACACCCATTCTTTTCGAATGCCTCGTAGTCATTGATGAATGCACCTATCACTATTAGCCTCAGCCACTCGGTAGTCTCAACCGGCTTGCCTTCGTTATACTCGAGACCTATCCTCGGTCCCAGGAAACAGCCCAGGGTAGCCGGCACACACCCCCCCTTCTCTCCAGCCATGGCCGATGCCGGCACAAGGAGAAGCAATACCAGAGTAAGAGCAATTACTCCCTTCATATTCACCTCCTTTCAATTATCTTCACGCCTTCGTGTGGGACAAAGTCAAAGCACAGGGAATCCACAGCCTCATTTATAGAAATATCCTTGAAAACTGTCTCTTCCTTGGTTCCCGTCGCAAATATTTCCGTTACTATACGATATGGAAACCACACATCTCCGTAACTCTTAAAATCCTCGTATCGTGTTTTTGCATACAGCTTATCGTTGGTATCAAAGATATCCAGCTCTTGAACGACCATCTTTGTCGTATCGAGGCTTATCACAATTTTACTTATAAATGCCCCGCGCGGCGGAATTCCAATGATCTCGTCGCCCTCAAGCTCAAAGTCGAATTTATCCTCAAATCCCTCTAAGGGGTTGATGCCGAGAAATGACTCCAACCCAAGGAGATTTTTTTCCATCTGAGAGAGATTCGCATAATCTATCTTACTCGCCATCTTTTCCTCGGGTAGATATATCCAGAGGAGAGAATCGGAAAGTATTATAGTTCTCGGTGGTTTTACATAATTAATATAGAGTTTGTTTGGTCTCTTTATGCGGAATTCTCCCTTCATAAAACCCGTATTCTCTCCCTGTGTCGTGTATCTCAACACCTCTCCTTGAATGGTCTCAAGTCTTTCGTAGTTTTCTTCTACTTTATCAATTATCGGTAATACAAAAAATATGTAGGCTAAGATATACATAATCCCAGAATATGTATTAACCACGCCTGCCTGTCCATACGGATCCGTAGGGACCGGTAGGCAGGGATAATCACGAATAAGCACAGATCATATAAGAATTATTTAGATTGCGGGTTTTCACCCTTTGGGTGAAAAGTCCGCGGGATCCGTATGGAAAGGTTCTTATTTAATTATTGTCCATACGGATGCTGTGCGTAAGTTCTTTATTTTTAAATATCTTGCCTGCCTGCCCATACGGGTCCGTAGGGACCGGTAGGCAGGTGTAATCTTGTCCATTCCATACGGATCCTGCCCATATCCATACGGATCCTGTGGACGGGTCTTGAGATGGAACGGATCTTGAGATGGTTTCTTAACGCATAATTTGGGATAATTTCACAAATTATTCACCCTGTCAGATGCCCGCAGCGGGAACGGAAATTACAAAAAATCTCACCTTGGTTGATATAGCAACAGCCTCACACGCGGTGCTTATACACCTCAATGAATTTTCTTATCGAGCGGTCGTACGTGCAGTTGCATCTTTTCTTATTTTCCTCTATGTTACACTCCATACAAATAAAAACAAGACCACAGACAGAAGACCACAGACAACAGACCAAAGACCCCATCACACCATTTTTCGCACCAATGATACGCCGGGTCTCCCACCATGGCCATATCAAATATCAAAATGCAAAAATTAAAATTATCCGCGGGTCACAGACTCGTTCGCAGAATCCTGTCCCTACGGATCTTGAGATGGATATGAGATCCGAATGGATAAATCAAACATCAAACCTGCCTGCCGGCAGGCAGGTATAAAAAAATTTCACCACAAAGACACAAAGTATTGGTAGGGGCGAACAGCCGTTCGCCCATACAATCGTAAGGCGTAATTTGTAATCTGCCCCAATACCCCATTATCCCATCA
>DFBT01000047.1 GCA_002366725.1 Caldifarciminota bacterium UBA3073 | reverse complement strand
TTTTTCTTGACTTTTTAAAGAGAATGTGATATAATACTGTTTACTGCTTATTAACGGAGGGGAATTTATGGCAAAACGCAGAAAGATAACCAAAAAAGACCTGAAGCAGGATAGATTTTTGGAAACGGGTTTGAAGGCTTTCAGATTCACGAAGCAGCACAGAAATATCGCAATAGGAACAGCCATAGGCGTAATCTTCATACTCATTGCAATTCCACTCTACCAGGACTACAGGAGGAGTGGAAATGAAGAGGCGGATAATCAAATGATGCAGGCAGAACTTGCATATCTCAAAGGGGACTTTCAGAATGCATATATGCAGTTTGAAACCATACACAGTAACTACAGAAAAACGACCGCGGGCGCGAAAGCAGTATATTTTATGGCACATCTGCTGGAACTTCAGGGAAAACCGGACGAAGCAATAAAGTACTTTGAAGAATTTCTTACGATGCCAGAGGACAACATCCTCACCCCCGCAGCCCTTCTCGGTTTAGGTGCTTGCAAAACGCAATTGGGAAAGCTGGATGAGGCAATTAAATCTTTTGAGGAGACCATAACAAGATTTCCCGACTCGTATTTTGCGCAGGAGGCGTATCAGAGGACAGCGGAATTAAAAGAAGCAATGGGTGATGTGGATGGTGCAATGGAAGTTTATAAAAAGATATGTAATAAATATCCCAGAACAGATTTTGCGAAGCAAGCCGAGGAAAAGATGGCTTTCCTTGAAGGCATGAGTGCCGTTACCCGTGTTAAGATACCGTCCGGATTGCAGATTTTGCCCGAGAGCGAATAGGTCGCCCCGCCGACGGCGGGGTTTCTACCTATTTGTCGCAACCGGCCATACGGCTCGTATGAGGAGGTTGCTCCTACCCGTTGGTTGATAATTTGGCAGCTATCTCCTCCAGGCACGGGATTGCCAGTGGTGTGCCTCTTTCTCCCATTTCTTCACCTGTTTTTGCAATTTGAGGACATCCTCCTTTGGGGCCCATTCGTTCTCATTCTCAACGATCTTATCAAATCTTCTTTGATGCCTCTTGCACTCAAATTTTGTCTCCAGGAACGACATGAGTATCTTCTCGAGTTCATCTTCTTTTGTATATTCACCGGATAGGGTCATTATATTGGCATTGTTGTGTTTCCTTGCGTACCGAGCCATTTCTGGTGAGCGGCACAGCGCCGCATAAGCCCCCTTTACCTTATTTGCCGCAATACACATTCCGATACCCGTATTGCATATGAGTATTCCCCTTTCAAATTCTCCATTTGACACGCGTTTTGCAAGTGGAATCGCGATATCGGGATAATCTGAGGACTTGGTGGTCGAGACGCCCATGTCTTCATACTCTATCTTTTTGTCGTTGAGTATCGCCTTGACCTTTTCCTTCAACTCAACTCCCCTGTGGTCTGCTCCAATTATAACCTTCATAAAACCCCCTCCATAGAAATATCAAAAATCAAACCTGCCTGCCGGTAGGCAGGTATCAAAAATCAAAATTGTAGTCACAGTTGCCGGCGGCAGGCGTGGCTCTTTCCCCTTGTTCTTGCTGTCAAATATTTTGTAAAGACAAAAAATTATGAAGCATCCAGTATATCGGAAAGAAAATTTGCCAATGCCTCAAGAAATCTTCTGTCATCTTTTTGAAAGGCGAATGCTTTTTCAGAATCTATGTCTATCTCACCTATCACCCTTCCCTCTTTCTTAATGGGAACCACAATTTCAGACCTCGTTTCGGGGAAGCAGGCAAGATATCTGTCATCGGATCTCACCTCATCGATGATTTCCGTTTTACCGGTGGTGGCGGCAATGCCGCATATAGCCTTACCCAAAGGTATCACTGTGTGTTGTGTCGGAGCCTTACCCTTCCAGGGACCAAGTCTGAGTTCATTATCCCGAAGAAGATATATCCCCACCCAGGAGTAATGTCCAAAACACTTATACAAAAGGCTAACAATTCCCCGTATAAATTCTTTCATATTCTCTTTTTCCATAGTCAATACCTAATCTCGTTTTAACTCCATACCTCATCATTTCCAATGGTTTTCTCTATCAGGCTCTTCCACACTGGAGTCCCTATGGAGACAGAATTTATTACATTCGTCTTTATTCCCTCAAGTTTATAAAGAGACTTATTTTGAGGGTGGACTTTGACCCTGTACTCTTTCATTGTATCTATGATATAGACCCCCATCCTGCCGATAGCCCATCTGTCTCTTGAGAAAGGGTTTGATGAAAAGCAGGCTGTATAGCCCAACTCTTTGGCACAATCCCTTACAAATTTTGAATGTCTGCCGAACGGATATGATAGAAATTCCACGGGTTTGCCGATTTTATCTTCTATCGTTTTTTTTGAGAACTCCAGTTCCCTTCGCACTTCTTTTCTTGAGAGTTTTGTAAGATCTGAGTGTGTATCTGTATGAGAGGCAATTTCAAATCCCAATCCGGGGAATTCTCTGAGTTTATCCCATCCCATATGGGTGCGTCTGGTTACACCCGCGTCCCAGGTATTTGTTTTGCCGACATAGTGAGATACCACGAATATCGTGGCGGTAAAACCGTATTTGAGCAGTACTGGAAGACCGTTTTCATAAAAATTATCATAACCATCGTCGAATGTGATGACGACTGGTCTCGGGGGAGGATCGTCGACGAAAAGCTTCTGTGGCTTAATACAGCTGAAGTGATTTTTAAAGAGCCATCTTATCTGCTTCTCAAATCTCATCTTTGGTATCCAGACACCACTCAACTCAAATGGTGCTATGCTGTGATAGAGTAGTATGGGAACATTTGATAACATATCAATTTCAGCCGAGGTACACATTCTTCAATTCCACGCTTCTCCCCAGAAACCTCTCCACTATCTCGCTTAAATTTCCCGGCATATCGCTGAAGTAAAAGCTGTAGTCGGGGATTCTTCTGCCATTCCGTGTACCCCCCTTATCGAGAAGTCCGCCGACAAATCTTGCCACCTCAACGGCAGAGTCCACGAGGTCTACACCCTCTCCCATGACCTCGTGTATGACGGTCTTTAACATGGGATAGTGTGTACATCCCAGAATAAGTGTATCCACATGTTCTTTCTTTAATGGGTTAAGGTAAAATTTTGCTATCTCCATTGTAAAGGGTGTCTCTATGAGCCCCTCTTCCACAAGCGGAACAAAAAGTGAACAGGGTTTTTGCACTATCTTGAATTCATCTCCAAGTGCGGTTGAGTATATGCCGGATTCAATGGTGGCCCTCGTCCCAATCACGCCGATAACGCTCCTTGCCAGTGAGAGAGCCCTTTTGACACCCGGTTTGATGACACCCACGAATGGGGTGCCGTTATAGAGACTTTCCAGCTCTGGTAGGGCATTGCTCGATGCCGTATTGCATGCAACCACGATGACTTTTACCCCTCTCTCAAGCAAAAATTCTACGATTTCCCTTGAGAATCTTATTATCGTTTCTCTTGACTTGGAACCGTATGGAACCCGTGCGGTATCGCCGAAGTAGATAATATCTTCATAGGGAAGAGTCTTTATAATTTCTTTAACAACCGTTAATCCACCTATTCCCGAATCGAATATACCAATCGGTCTATTCATAATTCATCTGTTTTTCATACTCTGCCCTGAATTTCTCAATTCCCTCCGCTATTCCCAATGCGATATTTCTTACGAACCCTTTGTCCTTAAACCTTTTTTCGCATTTGGGATTGGATATAAAGTCCGCTTCCACTAGTACGGCGGGCATATATGCACCCCTCAAAACAAAGAAATTTGCCTGTTTTACACCCAACGATTTTATGTTTCCCTTCTTTGTTACGGATTTCAGGATGTATGCCGCAAGTTCTTTCGATTCCGAGAGATACTCCGCCTGTGCAAGGTCCCACAGTATTGACTCGAGATCCACTCCCAATTCCCTTTCCTCAAATTTAATCACGCTATTTTCCCTCGCCTCCACCGCCCTCTCCCAGCCCGTTCTCGCGCGAGACAAGAAATATACTTCACACCCATGCGTTTTTCTGCTCCTGCAGGCGTTCAGGTGTATAGATACGAAGAGATTAGCGCCATTTTGATTTGCGATTTCGGTCCTCTTCTCGAGGGGTATAAATTTGTCTTTATCTCTCGTCAATATACAGTTAACCCCCGCCTTTTCCAGTTCATTGGCTACAATCCGCGCAATTTTGAGCACCACATCCTTCTCTTTTGTTTTTTTAAGTCCGATTGCCCCGGGGTCCCTCCCCCCATGTCCCGCATCTATTACAACCTTATCGATCTTCAGCTTTCGTTCAAACACCACCAGGCTGTCGTCTCCCAACTCCACCGTCAGATTGAAACCACTGCTCAACAATGGCACGAGCATGGAAGGAGACAGAAATACACCATCATCCCCTTTCCTCACGGGTAGGGGAAAATTGTACGGTTTTGCATTCAAAAGCACCCACGGCGAGCCATCTATCAGTACGATGCTCACATCTCCCTTTTGCCAGAATATCCTACCGCTCTTTTCAAGATAGTTTATTTTGCCGCCGAGAAGTTTTGATATTGGCTCTATATTTATATATCTGAAACCGTCCAGCTCTTTTATCGCAACTTTAACATTGTTTCCCTTATAACTCGCCGTATACAAACAAAGAAAGAAGAGTATCTTTAACATGCTTTATCCCAAATTATGCGTTAAGAAACCACAAGATTACACCTGCCTACCGGCAGGCAGGCGAGATTATCACCTACCTACCGCAGGCAGGCAAGATATTTTAAAATAAAGAACTTATGCACAGCATCCGTATGGACAAAAATTAAATAAAAGTCATCTTTTCACCCAAAGGGTGAAAACCCGCAATCTAAATAATTCTTATATAATCTGTGTTTATCCGTGATTATCCCTGCCTACCGGCAGGCAGGCGTGGTTAATGCATATTCTGGGTTTATTATTAAACTGCAGATTTCAGATTGAAGATTTCAGATTGTAGGTATCATTGGTCAATAGTCATTGGTAACTTTATCACCGATAACCGATAACTGATAACTTACTGCTTACTGCCTACTGCTTACTGTCTACTGTCTGGTCTGCGTTCGTCTGCGTCTTGTGGGTTTTCCCATTGCCCGTCTTGCTTCCCTTCGCATGTCGAGTTCTTCTATCCTTTCGCGTTTCTCATATTTTACCTTTCCTTTACATGATCCAATTTCAAGTTTCGCTATGCCATTTTCATTGAAATACAGAGAGAGGGGAATAAGAGTGAAGCCTCTTTCATTCACCCTGTTGTACATCCGCTTAATTTCTCTCTTATTCAACAACAGCTTTCTCTTCCTTCGGGTGGGGAGTCTGCCCATTGCGCTGTCATAGGGGGCAATGTACATACCCACAACGAACACTTCACCGTCCTCTATCACGCAGTATGAGTCGCGCAGGTCTGCCGTTCCTTTCCTCAAGGACTTCACCTCGCTTCCCTTCAATGCGATTCCCGCCTCGTATGTCTCGAGAATAAAGTAGTTGTGTCTTGCCTTCCTATTTTTTATAGATTTCATCTACCTTACCCGCCTTCAGACATTTTGCACAGACCCATATCTTTTTTGATTTTCCGTCTATAGTTACGCTTACCTTTCTCAGATTTGGTTTCTGGTATTTTTTTGTTACATTGTGAGCGTGACTCACATTTGAACCAACGAGTCTCACTTTTCCACATATCGCACACTTTGCCATAATTCCTCCCTTGGTTGCAAGAAAGTACTGTCAAAAACTTAACTACATTTTTTAATACCAATGACTAATTTGCAATGCCTAAAGCCAAAATGTCCAATGTCAAGAGTCTAATGTCTGTGGTCTTGTGTCTGTTGTCTATTTTTGTCATTGGTCATTTCAACGCCCTTTATTATACCATCTTTTTTCCCATTTGTCAACTATTTTTTATCCACAGAATCTCTTCAAATTTTTTTCTCTGCAGTTGAACCCAAATTTTTTCCTATAGTAGGCGTACAGAGTCGCTTTTTCGGGTTTCAGTTTCTGGTGGTGAATACAACTCGGCTCCAGCTTGAAAATTGATGCTTTGACTCCCCCGTTGTAAAAGGAGTGCAGTGGCTTGCCACTGCAAAGACTAAAATTTTAGTTACAGAGAATTCAAGCAGGGTTAGCCGGGGGTAAAAAGATGCAAAAATTAGACTCGCAATTTCCAATGGAATATGGCTTTGAGAGACCTTAATTTTTGGAATTTTTTACTTGACAAAAGGAAAAAAAATGTATTATAATATACTAAGGAAGTAGGA
>DFBT01000064.1 GCA_002366725.1 Caldifarciminota bacterium UBA3073 | reverse complement strand
AAGCAACCCCCGAAGCAATCTCATTTTATGGAATTGCCAAGTAGGGATAAGTCCTGTTCGTATGCTCGGGAATTAGATTGCTTCGCCGCCCCTTTGCTACCTCTTCGCTTCGCTCGGAGCTTCGGCTCAGGGCTTTGGCTCGCAATGACACCTTTTAGAGCCGGTAGCCATAAATTTTGAGACTACTTATTTGACTTTTTGCACTGCCTGTCCCGGTCGCGATGAGAGCTTGTGCGTGATTTAGAATTATGGTAAAAGAGGGATTAAAAACACTTGTTTTGAGTTACCTGAAAGAGAAGCAGATGCTTGGGGAAGAGTTCCTGTACTTCGACAGGCGAAAGAAAAATGAAGGCGTTGATACACATAGGGAACTTGAGAATCTTAAACTTGAGTGTGGAGAATGCAGGAAATGCCCACTCCACAAAACGAGAAGAAATGTGGTTTTTGGAAAGGGCAACGAAAACGCAATTCTAATGCTCATTGGTGAGGCACCCGGATACAGGGAGGATATGACGGGAGAGCCTTTTGTCGGAGCGGCTGGAGAACTACTATCAAAGATGTTAAAGGCGATACATTTAACGAGAGAGGAGATTTACATAGCCAATGTTTTGAAGTGCAGACCACCGAATAACAGAGACCCCAAACCCGATGAGGTGAGTGCGTGTAAAGGTTATCTGGTGAGACAGGTTGAACTCATCAAGCCGAAGATCATCCTCGCGCTGGGAAGGCACGCGCTGAGGCTTTTAACCGGATACACCGGTTCTCTCTCGCGGATAAGGGGAAATGTTCTTTATTATAAGGGAGTAAAAGTAATTCCCACATATCATCCCGCGGCGCTTATTTACCACCAGGAATGGAAAAAGGGCTCGTGGGAAGACCTAAAATTTGCGAGGAAAATGTATGACGAGTTTAGGACGCAGATTAACGCAGATAGACGCTGATAAATAAAAAATATTATGTAGGAGCAACCTCCCGGTTGCGACAAGAGTCTCGGACTTGTCCCTGTCCGCAGTCTCTTGGTAGCCGCAATCTTTAGATTGCGATAACGGGTTAAAATAAAGGAGTAAATCAAGATGTCAACAAAACAAACACCAAAAGAGAAAAAGACAAAAAAAACCAGTGATCTGACAAGGACGGTTCACGAACAGTTGGGGTTATATGTCTATCCCGACAAGGAGAAGAAGGCATCAACTCTGGAAGTGAAGAAATCTGACCATCCCAAGGTTTCAAAATTTAACGATGTAGATCTAATATGAAAGCACATGTTTTTATAACTGACAAGAATACCTTTCCGATAGTAAGAGACAACAGTTTTTGGGGTGTAGGGATCAAAGCAATTCCAAATACATTTGATAAAGTAATTAAAGAAAATTTGAATAATGGCAGAAAACCATATTTTGGAATGATAGGCGATATTTTGGGTACACGAATTGGAGATGCGGTCTTTCTTTATGAACGTCAAGCGGGATTCCACGGTATATACAAAATTGTAAGTAAGCCATTTTTTGATCCAACACCAATTGGTTGTGTTGGTGAAACCTGGCCTATAAGAGTAAAGATAGAATGTTTAAATTACTTTCCTGAACCAGTGCCTGAAGATTATTTATTCTCCACAAAAGAATATGAATCCAAATTCTGGGGGTGGTTTTATCGAAAAATACAGGGTCCAAGAGGAATTAACACTATAAACCCCGAGGCCACTGAAGCTCTTATTGAATTGCTTGTAAAAATAAATGGAAACGCAATGAATAAACCATCTCAAATTAGCTCTTATTCTTCAAAAAATATGGTTGAAATTAAGCTCCCGCTTGATAGAAATGGCAAAGTTTACTTGGAAGATATATTGAGAGCGTGGTTAATTACGAATATTGATGATACCAACCGAAAAGACTTAAGAGAAATTTTTGGGCCGGCTGAAGATTTAGAATGGTTTGCAAACAATGTTCCTTACCATGTTACAAGAAAAAATATAGATATTCTATGCTATCATAAGAATATTAAATATACAGGTTTTCCTTTAAGATACAAATTCAGTGTTGTTGAGTTAAAACGAGATACCGCTGGTGATAAAGATGTTTCTCAAGTTATTGAATATTCAAAGTGGGTTGCGGGAAGACTCGCGGGAAGTGAAATTGAAACTGTTCAGCCAATTTTGATAGCATTTGATTTTAATGAAAGAGCGAAACTTAAAGCAAAAAACAGCGATTTTAGTGATAGAGGTATTACATTCGTCAAATACGAAGTAAAAGATGGTGAGATTGAATTCAGAATGGAGAACTTCTGAATTTGACAGTACACTTTTAAAAGAAGGGAGAGAAAATGGAGAAGTTTATCGAATGCTTTGGAGAGAAATTCAAAGTTAGACATTACTTTGATCCTGATGTAAGAGAGTCGACGGCTGACCCAAAGACAGGTATAGTTTATGAAAGGCAATTAGGAGATATTGAAGGAGTATCAATTTATTCTTCTGATGGGGAATTACTTGGTAGTTTTGAACATATTGATTTTGATAATGACGAGATAATCAGCAAGATAATTGAGCAGGTTTATTAAGCTAAAGATACAATAAATTTCATTTATTACAAAAAGCTTTATGCAGCTCATATTAAAATTTTATTTGTTGCCAGATAAGGTAGGTAAAATCCGTGACAAAGAGGATTCTGTGATGCGGTAACTGAGTTGTGAAATTTATGAAATATACAAGGAGTATATGGACTTTTACGCCAGAAAGTAGAAAAAAAATAGGACATCCTGCGCCATTTCCGGAAGAACTTGTATATAGATTAATTAAGTTTTATTCCTATCAAGATAATATAGTTTTAGATATGTTTGCAGGCAGTGGAACTGTGGGAGTTGTAGCAAAGAAACTTGGACGTAAATTCATTCTTATTGATAATTGTAAAGAATATTGCAAAATCGCAGAGGATAGGTTGGGTAACACTATACCTCTGGAAAGGAGGAAAGCATAATGTCAGGAGAAGAATTAAAAGACCTAATTGCAGATTTAGAGAGTAGAATTTGTGCTGGATGGATGAGACCTATTAAGGAGCAAATCATAGGTTATTTAAATTGGGAAGGAATCGAAATCACAGATAAAGAGTTGCAGGCTGTTTTCAAGAAACTAAAAGCAATAGATTAATGAGATGCTGCCCATATTAGTAAAAAGTTCTCATTTTCTAAAGAACTTAATAGAAATTTTATACTTATAGATAATTGCGAGGAATATTGCGAATCGGCTAAAAGGAAAATTTTGGGGAGAAAGAACTAATGAAGGTAAAGAGTTTTTCTTGGGGTGTGGTTCAGGGACAATTGGATCGAAAAATTCAGACTGAATATGTAAGAAAGTTTGTCAGATATGAAGATTTACTAAGCAGTGTTAAGGCTAAACTTCACGATGATGTAACCAATTATGTAATTTGCACTTGGTTTAATCATTGGACAACAGTATTGATTGAGGAACATATAAGCACTCATTCTAATGTAATTCCCACTCTCAAAAACATAAAAGGGATTGATATTTTCTTTAACGGTCAGCCATTTGACCTAAAAGTAACTTATCTACCGCGTGATTATGAACCGAGTTATGCTACAGAAAACCCGAAAGATTTGGCAATCTGGATGTATGAAAATCAGGGAGCTCAAAGATTTGGTGCAGATAACCGTTTGTTTGTGGTCTTATTAAACAAAGTTAACCCGGAAAAGAGTTGGGAATTAAAAAGAAATTTTAGTCTTGTTTTTGAAAAGATTGATAAATTTTTCGATAGAGAAAAAGTTTCCGAAAATGACGAGATTATCTTCACTTTCGGCAGAAAAGCCTATACAGCGGTTACAAAGGTTTTGATAATTGCAAGATGAGTCAAGAATTTCATAAATAGTGGAAACCAATTGCTAATTTATAGAAAGAAATTTATGAACAAGGAAATATTTAAGCGAATAATAGAAATAAGTGATTGCTTGAAGAAAGAATATCACGCCGAAAGGGTTATCCTGTTTGGCTCTTATGCCAGAGGAGAAGCCACCGAAGACAGTGATGTGGATATATTGGTTATTGCTCCCACAAAGGAACGATTCTTTGAAAGAATGGCTACAGTGCTGCGCTGTGTGCGTGATATAAGGAATGGAATCCCCCTTTCACCGATTGTACTCAGAGCTGAAGAGGTAGAGGAAAGGATAAGAAGGGGCGATCAATTCGTGGAAGAAATCTTAGAAAAGGGAATTGAGCTATGAAGAAAACCGTGAATTCTCTTTATCCCAATACTCCACATACTATTTTAGTAATTGATCTCCACAACTAATCGCATCGGGACTTACTTGTGAGGACATCAAAAAAGATATGAAAGAAGCACAACAGTTTATTAAATTCATGTTTGAAGAACCCGAATAACCCAAGTATAAAGTTAGAGAAAGAATAGGTCTATATTAGTTAATTAGAATAAAGGTAAATTATGGAAGATCAATCACATCTTGAGAAGAAATACTTTATCGATGAATATTGCTATTGTCTTGTAACTGAAGTATCTTTACACCTGTCATTGCGAGCGACCATAGGGAGCGTGGCAATCTCATAGACGAGATTGCTTCGACTTCGCCTCGCAATGACATTGTAAACTTATTTATCTTCCAGGACACTATAATTGTCCTTTCTGTAATATAAGAAATGTTCGATATTCGTTAGATTTTACCTATTTTTTTAATTGGAGTGAAAACAAAGAATGTTATGTTTATTTTGTTAAATGCTCTCATTGTGAAAATGTTTCGATGCACCTGAGTTACGAAAATATAAGGAGTTCCGATCTGCATTTGTTTGAAGGGAGTATTGATATAGATTCGAAAATATTTTACTCAGTACCCACTTCATTTTTTGTTATGGATAGTAGAATTCCTTCTGTTATTAGAGAGTTGATTACAGAATCAGAGGGCTGTTTAAAAATGAATTTTCTTACTGGAGCATCTGCATGTATGAGAAAAGCAATCTACGAATTAACAATTATAGAAAAAGCTAAGGGGAAAGATTACGAAAGTAAGATTAAATCCCTCAAATCTAAATACCCATCAATAGATCCTGAGCTGTTTGATATTCTTTCACAGATTAAGGATATGACAAGTGATAAGATTCATGAGCAATCCTGGGATAAATGGGATTCACCATATTTGAAATTGATTATAGAAACGTTAAAAACTATTCTCTATGAAATATATGTAGCACCCAAAATTAAAGCTGACAGATTAAACTCTATAAGACGGTTAAAGGAAACACTCGTAAAAGACAAAAAGGGCAAGGAAGAAAAATAATGAGTGAGGGTATTGGACCGAGGTAAAGGTTGTTAGCCAGTGATAATCCTCAAATGGTTTTGACGCCTGCCTGTTCTCAGGCAGGGAGAAATTGATGGTTATTATCTTGGAAGGTTAGAAACTCGAGATAAAAATGAAATAAAAAGATCCTGTTAATCTGCGTTTACCCTGTTAAATAAAACACTGTTGGAGATTACTAACCACTTAATTTTGTAATTATTTAACGGGGTTAATCTGCGTTCAAAGTAAAGGGGATTATATATGGAAAAGAAGGAACCACAGTCGATAGAGGCGGAGCAGAGTGTCCTGGGGGCGATGATACTCGAACGGAATGCCGTTGGGAAGGCAATAGAGATGATCGATGATTCCTGTTTCTATCTCGATTCACACAAGAAGATATACAGGGCTATTCTCTCGTTATACGATGAGAATGAGCCGGTGGACCTTCTCACCCTTTCCGAGGCACTGAAGAAAAAGAATGAACTCGACGATGTGGGGGGGGCTGCCTACCTCGCAGAACTTATAGATATTACAGCAGCTCCATCACATATAGGACACTATGCAAGGATTGTACTTGAGAAGGCAACGCTCAGAAAACTGATACAAACATCGGGCAAGATCATCGAGGCGGGTTACGAGGCAGCGGGTGATGTAGATGAATTGCTTGATAAGGCGGAACAACTCATATTCAATATAAAGGAGGCAAGGGTTAAGTCGGGCTTCATGCCACTCAAAGTTCTTCTCAAGGAGAGATTCGAGGTTATAGAAGAAATTGCGGCGAACAAGCGGCATATAACGGGCGTTCCATCGGGTTGGGGAGACCTCGATCAAGTCACATCCGGTTTCCAACCATCCGAATTCATAGTGATTGCTGGTAGACCCGGGACGGGTAAGACATCCTTCTGTCTGAATATCGCACAATATGCAGCCGCAAGAGAAGGGATGCCAGTTGGCGTATTCAGCCTCGAGATGTCAAAGGAACAGCTTGTTCAACGAATGCTCTGTACCGAGGCAAGGGTTCCCTTGCGGAATGTGAGGACTGGTTATATCGCAAGAGATGAGTGGACAAAACTTACCATTGCAGCCGGCACACTCTCGGAGGCATCCATATTCATAGACGATACACCCGCGATACCGATCCTGGAACTGAGGGCGAAGGCGAGGAGACTGAAGTCACAGTTCGGCGCAAAATTGATTCTGGTGGATTATTTACAGCTCGTTCAGGGTCCAAGGTCTGTAGAAAACAGACAACAGGAGATATCCGCCATATCGAGGTCATTAAAAAGCCTCGCAAAGGAGTTGGGCATTCCCATTATAGCAGCATCCCAGCTCTCGAGGGCGGTGGAAAAGAGAGAGTCCAGGAGACCCATACTTTCGGACCTGAGAGAATCCGGGGCGATAGAACAGGATGCAGATGTGGTGATATTTATATACAGGCAAGAGGCGGGCAAAAAAGGTGCCGGGACGGGCAATGTGGCGGAGATAATACTGGGCAAGCAGCGAAACGGGCCATCTGGTGGCAGCGTTAAACTGACATTCTTAAGAGAATATACCAGGTTTGAGGACTACACGGCATCTAAGTCCTACATAACGGAGGAATAACTAACAAAACAGTTGAATGACTAATGACCCTGATGAAATAGCTCACAAGTTCGCATTTCACCCTGTACACTAACGCTACAGGGCAGGCAGGGTAAACGAATGACTGATTATGAATAAGGGTTTTATAGAGTCGGTATTTGGGTATATAGGAGGGGTTTGTCTCTTCCTGTGGACGATAATAACGAAGCTGTACCAGGTTCCGAGGTCGTTTAAACTGATAGTAAATCAGATCGTAAGTATGGGCATTGGCTCACTCCCCATCGTTGTAGTTGTTTCTCTCTTCATGGGAATGGTAACTGCCTATCAGGCTGCCTTGCAGGTTGGTGGCTATATGCCCGAGTCATATCTCGGTATGGCGGTTGCCAAGGCACTTATGATAGAACTCGGTCCACTCCTGACGGGACTCATTGTGGCTGGAAGGGTCAGTTCATCCCTCGCCGCAGAGATCGGCACCATGAAGGTTACAGAACAGATAGACGCACTCGAAAGCCTTGCGGTGGACCCGATAAGGTATCTCGCAATGCCAAGATTTGTGTCGGGGCTGATATCACTTCCAATTTTGACTGTAATATCGGAACTCGTTGGCTTCTTCGGGGGAGGATTGTGTGCTGTCTTATTATTTGACATTAGACCCATAGTCTACATAGAGGGGCTCAGAGTCAACTATTTTCCACACGAGTTGTGGGGAGGGTTGTTGAAGGCATTGTGTTTTGGGTTCGTGATAGCACTTATGGGAACATACTACGGTTTCACAACAAAGGGTGGGGCAGAGGGAGTTGGTAAAGCGGCGACGAAGGCTGTAGTCTCTGCCTCCATACTCATCCTCTTCTTTGACTTCTTAATCGCATGGATCGTCTTTTAAGTTGGTATATATGGGACGCAGATGTACGCAGATTTGCCCCGTTAAATAATCCGCTGTGGGCGATCGCTAAGATTTACTTTCGTAATTATTTAACGGGGTTAATCTGCATCCTGAGAAGCTGATTATGATAGAGATAGAAAACTTATATAAGTCTTTTAATGGAAATGATGTTCTAAAAGGACTCTCCTTGAAGGTGAAGGAGGGAGAGACCACCGCGGTGATAGGTAGGAGTGGGTGTGGCAAGAGTGTCCTCCTGAAGCATATAATTGGGCTTTTGCGACCCGATAAGGGTGATGTATGGGTAGATGGGCAAAATGTAAAAAAGCTTAAAAGAAATGAACTCTATAAACTCAGACTGAAGATGGGTGTCGTATTTCAGAGCTCTGCCCTGCTTGACTCGTTATCCGTTGGGGAAAATGTGGCACTTGGACTCACCGAAAATATAAGAATATCCCGGGCAAGGGTAAGGGAGATAGTTTTGGAGAAATTATCACTGGTGGAGCTCGAGGGGGTCGAGCATAAGAGAATATCCGAGTTATCGGGAGGCATGAAAAAAAGGGTGGCAGTGGCGAGGGCACTCGCCGTCAATCCATCGTATATATTATATGATGAGCCCACCACCGCATTGGACCCGATAACTGCGAGAACCATAAACGAGCTCATGTTGAGCTTAAAAAAGAAAATCAGGATAACGGGAATTGTCGTTACGCACGATATGGAAAGCGCATTCTATGTTGCAGATAGGATTGCCATGCTCCACGATGGCAAAATCATATTCGACGGAACACCCATGGAGGTTCAAACCACGAGTGACCCGATAGTTCAACGCTTCGTAAAAGGTGGTGGCAAGTATTAGAGATAATACAAAAGGCAAAGGGGTTATAGAGGCGATTCTTTTCGCGTCTCCCTCTCCCGTTTCCATTGAAAAGTTGAAGAGCATTTCAGATATGAGGAAGAGGGAGGTAGAAGCCTGTCTTGAGGAATTGAGTGAAGAGTACAGGGGAAGGGCATTTACTCTTATAAAGGTAAACAGTGGTTATCAACTCGTCACGAGACCGGAATATGAGGGGTTTGTAGAAAGGGTGAGGGAGAAAAGGGTCATGAAATTATCCCCCCAGGCACTTGAAACCCTCGCTATAATATTGAAACGCGGTCCGATAACAAGGGCGAAGATAGAGGAATTGAGAGGGCTGGATTCCAGTCACACATTATCTGTTTTGCTTGAATGGGGACTCGTCGGGGTAGTGGGAAAAGATGGAATGGCATATTTATATGAAATAACTCCCCATTTTTATGAGTACTTCAAGATAGAAAAGAGCTGAAGATATCAGTTACTACCGTCCGGGGATGGCAACCCATCCATCCCCGGTCATTCTTATTACTTCTCGAGCTTCTTCCCCAACTCATCAATCTTTTTAATGAGCTTTTCTATATCTGATTTCGCCGCTATATCAAGTTTCTTCATCACCTTTGTGATGGTTCTCTCTACAATTTTTTCTATCTCCGAGCGTCCCTTTTCGGTTTTCTCCAGAAGTTTCTCCACAAACTCGGACTGTTTCTCTTTAGCAACTTCTCCCTTCTTTACGAGTTCCTCAACGAGCTTTTCTGCCTTTTCTCTCGTGAGGTCAAGAAGCCCCAAACCCGCAAGGAATAGCTTTTCGAATGTTCCTTCCATCTTTATCACCTCCCATTTTAGCCACACCCGCCACACCTTCCATTGTGCAGGTATGTGACGAGTTGGTGGTTATTTTTCAAGTGAATAATTAACATCGGATTTAATCCATCCGGCAAACCTCGGGCACATTTCTCATGTGCTCAGAGAGAGATAAAAGTTCTCTGACATATCTCACCGTCTTGACATTTACCCCCGCTTCCCTGGCAATCTCGGACTCTTCCATATCTTTTTCAATCCCGAGGAGAACGAGGTCCAGTTTCTCGTAGCTGATTTTCATGGCAAGTTCATCTGTGAGACCGGGAAGGAGATCGGGTGAGGGTGCTTTTTGAATGATGGTTTTGGGGACTCCGAGCCATCTTGACAATTCCCTGACCTGGGTTTTGTAGAGGTCTGCAACGGGCATTATATCGGCTGACCCATCACCGTATTTCACGAAGAAACCGACCATATCCTCGCTCTTGTTTGATGTTCCCACCACGAGGTAGTTCAGCTGTTCGGAATAATAATAGAGATGGACCATTCTTATCCTGTGTTTTATTCTGTAGTATGCCTCAGCGTTTCTCATCCACCCCTTTTTTGCTCCCAGAAGTCCACCGTGAAATGGATTATTACCTCTCGGTAAAAGTCGATATCCCGCCCTGATGACTCTGGATGACAATTTTTTACTTGTCAGGAGCCCGCCCGGAAAGAATTCATAAATCCTGAAAGATTTCAGAACGGAGGTGATGTCTATCAATTTCGTGGGTATATCAAATCTGTTAGCGACGAGCTGTGCATCATCCCTTGTCGTATCGGCAGAATCTCTTTCCGGCATTATGAGACCGAGAATTTTTTCCCTTTCGAGGGCACGGGAAAGTAACGCGGCAATGCAGGCGGAGTCTAATCCCCCGGAGATTCCTATAATTGCGCCGTCCCTTCTGTAAGATTTTAGCTTGTCCTTGATGAAATGTACGATCTTTTCTGTCAGTGCTTGGGCATCTATATTCATCTCCTCTTTAAGCATTGTTCCCTCCCCATCTAGCACAAAATCAAAAATTAGACGTTGTCCCAAAGTGTTGTGATAACAAAAAAGAGGACACCTGTCATTGCGAGCGATGTCATTGCGAGGAATGTCATTGCGAGGCGAAGCCGAAGCAACCCCCGAAGCAACCTCCGAAGCTCCGA
>DFBT01000079.1:10969-20101 GCA_002366725.1 Caldifarciminota bacterium UBA3073 | reverse complement strand
TACCGGGCCCTACGGATCCGTATGGACAGGCAGGCGTTTAATCTGCTGAACCTGTTAAACCCAATTAATCCGATGTTAATTTTTTGCTTGACAATCGGCAAAAAAAGTGATATAATTATTAGAAGGGAGGTGAGGAGGGGGTAAAAATGAGAATTACCCCAGAGATTGCGTGAGGGTAATGGTGTTATCTCTTAACGCCATCGGTGGGCAATATAATTCAAAGTGGAAGGGGGTGATGCCGGAAGTGTTGTGTTTAAACCAGGGGCGATGTGAGCTTTATAAATCACAGGACCCTGGAAGTTGCTTGTATTGGGGAGTAAGAACTCCCCAAAGAAAGGAGGAAAAGATGAAGGGAGTGAAGATATTGTTAGTAATGCTACTCGTGGGTTCTATTGCGAGTGGCGTATATGCGAGACCTGTGGAGGTGTATCTTATGCCCTCCAGCTCCGGTGAGCCGAGCAAGATGGTTCCGGTTGGAGACAAAGACTGGGCTTGGTGGCTCATACAGTATGACGAAGGAACGAGTAATTACTACCTGAGCGGACTCATCCCCGGCGACACACTTGGTGTCTTCTTCGAGCCACCCGCGGCGTGTTCACTCGTGGAGGTGCACTTCTGCAAATATAGGTTTGGCTTTGATGGCCCCACTCAATACTACGGAATTGTTGCGGATATTCCCGACGGGGTAACAATCGGTGACTTTGGAGAGTATCACAGTGCCGCATCTATGCCCGGACCGAGCTGCATCGGCACAATTCTTGCCGGGCCCACCGCAATGGATATTACCGCCTTTGAAGACTGGGAATGGGATACTCTTACCGTTCCGGGTCAGCCCGATATAGGCACGGACGCCTTCTGGGCAGGGTGGACCTTAGAGGATACGACCCATTCAACAAGGATAGACGCCGGAGATGCTACCACACCTCTGCCATTACACGCAGTAGGTTACAAGCAGGGCGGTACGGGACCGGAGACTAACGGTCCCGGTTGGTATTCCTCGTGGCACCTATACTGGGTGAGGGCACTTGTTAAGGTATATGAGAATCTACCCCCTAATACAGTAAGTTTTGACAGACTGACCGATACATACACTACAGGTTCGAGAGAGGTCACTGCTATCGTGGAGGATGTACTGGGAATACCCCTCAATTTAATGGGGGTTGCATGGGCAAAGCTGTGGTATAGTGTGAATGGGGGAGACGATGTATCAATAGATATGGATCTAATTGAAGGAGATTCTCTCTATGGAACTTATTCTGCAGAAATACCGGGTGCCGGTGTAGGCGATGAGATAGCGTTCTACATTGAGGCGGCTGACCTCCAGGATGCAAAGAGTACAAGTCCATCGGCTTCGTATGTTATAAGAACAGGACATAATGAACACATTCTTCTTGTTATCGGCCCCGACGATTACTATGCCCCCCCTTACTCGTGGGATCCCGTTAGAGCTATATATGACTTTGTAGATGTATGGGATTGCTACTTTTACGGTTATCCCGATGCATCTGTTTTTGATTACTACACACCTGGTAAGGGTGATGGTGATAAAGTAATCCTGTGGTTCACATGGGGTGATATTGGACCTGACTTGAATCTATTCAAGGACTTCATGGATGCTGGAGGGAAGTTACTGCTGAGCGGAGAGGATATAGGATGGGGTGCTGGGCTTGCACCCGATTGGGGAGCCTGGGAAGCCACTCCCGAGGATACGGTCCCCTATGAATACTTTGGATGGAGAAGCGGGTTTGACGATGACACATTGATTGGAGGACATACAACAGTCAATATGTATGGAACAGACGCAGTGATTACCGCTGGGTTGGAGTACACACAGGTTACCCCATATTACTGGGCTGGTCCTGGAGCTTACTCATATATCGGTAAGTTTGATGAGCTTGCACCCACCGCGGTTACTGCATTTACCGAGGAAACCTACGGGTTCACGCTTGGCTATCGCTATGAGAAGAATGGTGCGAAGCTTGTCTGCACATATTTCCCAATACAGTATATAGGAACTCCCGAGACCCAGGTGGTGGTTGGAGAGGATACCATTTACGCCGACACATTACTCCAGAACACTCTGATGAGAAATATATTCTCCTACCTTGAAGTTGGTGTGGAAGAGAGTACTGAACCAGTGGTATATCGCCTTCCAGTGGTAAGTCCGAATCCACTTTCAAGACCTACCACGATTAGCTTCTCCATACCAAGGACCGAGTATGTGTCTATGAAGGTTTACGATGTGACGGGTTCACTTGTTTCTACACTCGTGAACAAGAGACTCACTGCTGGCACACACTCTCTGACTGTCGATACGAAGAAACTTGCATCCGGTGTATACTTCCTGAGGATGGATGCAGAGGGATTCTCTGGAACGAGGAAGTTTGTGGTGATGAAGTAAGATGTATTGCGGGCCCCGCCCGAGGCGGGGCCCGGTATTAAATTCCAAATTCCATTATCCAGAATGATGCGCTGGTTTTTGAAATTACGGATAAACGGCGGTGAATGCAGATAATAAAGATGTTAACGCAGTTTTTTGAGTGAGAGTAAACATCTATGTTTTTCCTGACCCAATCTGCGTTTATCTGCGTTCATTTATGGTTTTGTACCTGGGATTTGGAATTTATCGAGCTGTCTACCGAGAGGTAGAAAGGAGGTTGCTATGCGCAAGATTTTCGTGTTAATGGCACTACTCCCCCTCCTCGCATTCTCGCTGTCTGCACAGGTTTCGGGTAAAATATCGGGTAGGGTGGTGGATAAACAGACGGGCGAGTCGCTTCCCGGAGCAAATATAGTTATAGAGGGCACCACTATGGGAGCGGCATCTGACCTCGATGGTTATTATTTCATCATAAATGTGCCCGTTGGGGAATGGACGGTGAAGGCATCTATGATGGGATACAATCCGGTTACTATAGAGAATGTGCGGGTGAGTGTGGGACTTACAACGACCCTTAACTTTGAACTGGGTCCCACCATCATAGAGGTTGAGGGAGTAACGGTAACTGCCGAGAGACCACTTGTGTTACCGGATGCCACAGCCACCATACATATATCAAGGGGAGAAGAGATTGAAAGGCAGCCAATTGCTACATATCAGGATGCCATATCTCAACAAGCGGGTGTGCTTCAATCCGATGGTGGATCAAGTGGTGTAACCGATGGTATTCATATAAGAGGAGGCAGGGGGGACGAGGTAGCATATATGGTTGATGGTATGTCTACCACCGACAGGTTGACAGGCAGAGCAGGTGCCGGAGTCGATATAAATATAAACGCCATTGAGGAGATGCAGGTCATTACGGGAGGATTTAATGCAGAATATGGTCAGGCCATGTCTGGTGTTGTCAACCTCATAACAAAGGAAGGTAGGGGTAGACAAGAGGGACTAATAAGATACAGAACCGATGTCCCGTTCGGTGGCAACCTTGATGAGGGTAGACACAGGGTTGAGACAAATATGGGGGGCCCATTCCCTGGGATTAGGAACCTCAGGTACTTCCTCTCTGCAGAAATTTCGAACAGGGAAAGATTGCAGGCATACGATTTCCCCATGCAACACACGGAGAGAGAGTTCTTATCCACACAGGGAAAATTTAGCTATAAATTCTCTCCCGGTATGAAATTGAACCTTTCGGGCTTCTACTCGAGGGATCAGGGTGGGCGTTATGGTGTATGGGCAGGCACACCGATGCTTAATAAACCGTCTGCAGGCTCTAATGACTTCAAATATGCACCCGACCAGTATAGGTTTAGTCGGCTTGCCAAGGATGCACAGGTAATGGCATCCTTCACCCATCAGTTGAGCAATAGAACATTCTATGAAGCTAAAGTCGGTTATTACTCTACCAGTACGATAACAGGTCAGAGAGATGCGGCCTACGAGAAAGATAGAAAATGGTGGGAAGATATAAAGTTTAGATACTGGTGGGAATGTACAGAGGGTGACTACCCCGACTATAGGGGCGTATGGTGGGATATGAAATACTGGGATGAGGAGAAGGGTGACAGTGTGTATTACTATCCCCATGGAGTACCTGGATTTTTTAGCCACGGAGCTCCGTGTGCAAGAATTGAAAGAGAATCCAGTTATTACGGATTTGATTGGGACCTTACATCACAGCTATCACCCCATCACCAGGTCAGAACCGGTATTGAGGGAAGACGTTACGATGTGCGGAGGTTGTCACTGCAATATATCGATAGGACATCTGGAAGGGTTGCAGTAATTGATGAGGATGGAAACTTTCTGGGGAATGAGATTGCACCGGAGTTCAGGAAACCTGGATTTGTACTTTATTCGGATGATTATCAGGAAGAGCCCATTGAAATTGCCGGTTACATACAGGATAAGATTGAGTATCCGGGCTTTATTGTAAATGCCGGTGTGAGGTTCGACTATTTTGATTCGCATACATGGAGATATGTAGATATAACCAAGCCCTATAAGACAGCTGTCGTGGATGGTGATACTGTACTTGTGCCCGATACGGTCTCTGCAGAGGCAAAATATCAGGTATCACCGAGATTTGGTATATCTTTTCCAGTAACGGATATGACCGTCTTTCATCTCTCCTACGGTCATTTCTTCCAGATGGCACAGCTGCGATGGTTGTACGATTCATACAATGCGGATTTAAGGACATACCCCGGCGGGTGGCCCCTTCTCGGCAATCCCGACCTTGAAGCACAGAGGACCATACAGTATGAGATGGGCTTGTCTCATCAGTTTACTCACGATATTGCTTTTGATATTGTAGGATTCTATAAGGATATATACAACCTTATAGGGTCGAGACTCCAGTCAGCGTCTCCAAAAGCTTATACGGTGTACATCACGGAGGACTATGGAAACTGCAAGGGGGTGGAATTCACCCTGAGAAAGAGGGCAACAGAGGGGTTATCTGGTCATATCTCTTATACACTTTCAGATGCAAAGGGAACGAGCTCGTACGAGCGTGAGGCATACTATGATTATATTGCAAATATAAGACCCGACCCATATACGGGAGAACGCCCTGTTCTCCCCAAGATAGATTACCCTCTCGAGTTTGACCAGAGACACACCATTTCTCTCAATCTCGCCTGGCTCACATCGCACGGTTCTGGACCAATTATAGGGGGTGGTTATCCCTTAGAGGATATGAGCATAGGTTTTGTGTCGAATCTTGGAAGTGGACTGCCGTATACCAGGCGCGATGCCACAAATAACTTAGTGGGTGAGACTAACGCAGAAAGGATGCCTTGGACATGGACGACGGATATGAAAATAGGAAAGGATATAAGCCTCTTCGGACTGGGCATGGTTGCATTCCTCGAGGTTACAAACCTTTTCGACCTTGAGAATATATCGAATGTGTATGCAACGAATGGAAACCCGAGAGACCCCGGCCTGCTTCAGAGTTACGGTGAATATATAACCAGCACCTTCAATAACATACCAGCACACTTAAGAGAAGAAGACAGAGTCCAGGTTGGAGTGACGGGGGCTGCCGATGTGAGAAGGGATTTCGACGGAGATGGATATATAACGAAGGAAGAATGGTATCAATCCTACAAGAATGCCTACTATGACTATGTGAATGAGCCTACATACATAGGGCATCCGAGACATATAAGCATTGGCGTAAGTTTCAACTGGTAGTTTTACCAAGTCTGATAAAAGGGGGTTTTATGGGCTGGATAAAGAAGTTAACGGCTGTTATGGGGTGTCTTTTACTTTCTGGTATAGCCTACTCAAAGCCTGCGGTACCTGACCATACTCTGACAACAAAGGCTCATGTCGAGGCTTACCATACTATAAATCAGGTGTATATGCCTGTATCAAACTTCGGCACAATGGGTCAGGTGGGTGGTGTTGGTCCTGCTGATTCGTGGCCGACAGGCACGGGGGAACACTATATATATGGTATGGGACCGTGGATTGGCACAATGATAGGTGGCAAACCTCTTGTATCCTGTGGATATGACTATCACGGTGGGCAGTGTGATTTTTGCGCAGGTCCCCCAGAGCATGTATCCGATTACAGAAACCTCGGCAGGACAGCACATCCCGAGGACAGGGTGCTTATGTCCACGAACCCGGATGATATTGTAGATTGGCCGTTTCTGGATGAGTCAGGTGAGCCCATACTCATCTCTCAGGAAGATGGATATGCTATATATAACGATTTGCTATCTGAGTATCATCAATGGGAGCCAAACACGGGACCACTTGGAATTGTTGTAAGACAGGTCTCCTTTGGATGGTCCACCCCACTCTATGAAAATGCACTTGTCTTCCTGTTTGAATTTGAAAATATTACCGATTACACCCTGACCGACCTATACTGCGGGTTTGGATGCGATATGGATGTGGGCGATGCAGCCAATGACCTCGTTGGATGCGATATGGAGAGAAGTATGGGTTATACATTTACACCCGGGGATGATGCGGGCATGACAGTGTCTCCTCCCCCATACTACATTGGCATAAAATTCCTACAGGGACCAAAGGCGGACGATATAGTATATGTAGCAGATGGACCAGATAATCCAGATTATCCCGATGCGGTGAGGGATACGGTCTATCCGGGTGAGCATCTGCCACTTACAGCCTTCAACAAGAGCACAATTGATTGGGATGCTGATTCGGAGATAAGAAGATGGAGAATGCTGGCGGGATTTAACATAGAGACGGGAGAGCGTGACCCCTGGATTGGTGTAACTGACGAAACACCAGCCGATAAGCGAATGCTTCTTGGTGCCGGACCGTTTGATCTTGAATCGGGAGAAGTAGATACGCTCGTTGTAGCTGCTTTGTTCTCAAACGGAACAACGGGAGGTTTTGAATATCTTCTATCCGAGGCAGATGCCATGCAGGCTGTTTATGATGCAAACTGGGCAGTTGCGGGACCTCCGGATCCACCTGTACTCACACCCATTCCGGGAGATAAGAAAGTTACCCTTATCTGGGATAACGCCCCCGAATGTACCCCGGATGAGTTTCATGCGGTAATGGAATCGGGAGGAGACACGGTTTACAGAAAGTATGACTTCGAAGGTTACAGGCTCTGGAAGTCGAGAACGGGATTATCTGGTGACTGGGAACTCCTTGGTGAATGGGATTTGGAGAACGAGATAACCCTTATGCCCGGTGATATGCTCATAGTTTCAGAAAATGATACCATCACTTATGAGGACGAGACAAATAATCTTGGACTCCAGCATCACTTCGTGGATACGGATGTGCTAAATGGAGTGACCTATTACTACGGTATTACCGCCTTTGACTACAACACCCGTGGCATCTATCCAAACGAATCCACCGTATGGTTGAGTATGGAATCGGGGAGAAGAGTTGTTACATGCATACCGAGGACGGAAACGGACAACTTTACAACACCCTTTATAAGTACACCAGTTTCCGGGGCGAATAACAATACAACCAGCCTTAGCATCGAGGCAGAGATTATAGGAGACATTGCGGTAGAAGATAGAGAATACACTATAAGATGGGATGAGATAACCACCCTTGATAACCAGACGCCTGTCTACGCATACAATGTATACTGGGATGGGCATTCTCTATCACCCGCCCCAATCAGTGTTATCACATACTACGAGGCGGTTGAGACTTCGGTTTATGAATTCGTCCCCGAGGTCAAGGATTCCATCATTCTGCAGACACCAGACAGCATCCACATATTGAGAAATATACATTATGATACAATCGGTGTGGATTCCTCCTTCATGTGGAGACATGGATTTGATAATGCATTTGATGGGATTTGTATTATCGGCGATATAGATGTGGACCTTGGAAGCAGATGTGTTTTGAGGGAGTACGAAGCAGAATACACATTGAGAGCTGTGAAAAATATATACGGCGAGTGGGTGGATACTGTCATAATATCGATTGACACCATTATAAACAATGTATTCTGTGATAGTATTGCTGATTATTTTGCCCTTCCGGATACAATTATAGTCATAGAGGATATAGGCACAGAGTATCAGCAAACACCCACGATCAATCAGTTCTACTCGGGAGGACTGATTGGGAATAGATGGGCATACAGAGGGGGTAGTGATATTGAGATTTACTGGGATTTGTATAATGGAAGTCACGATACCCTCACAGCGAGATTCATTGATGCTGAAACTGGAGCAGAGATACCCTATGATAGTTCGTTCGGTGACAACTGGTGTTTCATAAAACTCGTGGGACAAAAACCTCAGCCGATACTCATAAGAGGACAAACATACGCAGAATTCTATGTATCCGGGGTGAAGTGTAAGTTTGCAGGCGGTCCACCACTCAACTGGAATTGGGCACCTGATTCAGGTGATGTGTGGAGGATATATTCGTCAGCTCCCTCTGTACCACCTGTATCGGGGAATGTATTCACCATAACTGCAGAGAAATTTGGGTATACCGAGACAAGCAAACTCTCAGATATAAAGGTGGTGCCGAATCCGTATATAGTGAGGGCAATTTGGGATAAGAGCGAGGACTACAGAAAGATTCAGTTTACTCATCTACCCTCACAATGTACCATAAGGATATACAACCTTGCAGGTGACCTCATCCAAAAGATAGAACATTCATCGGGCGATGAGGGGAAACTTGGGGGTACGGCGGAGTGGAATATTCTTACGAAACATGACCAAATTCCTGCAAGCGGCATATATATCTATCATATATCTACACCATCGGGCGAGGAGAAGATAGGTAAGTTTGCAGTGGTGAGATGAGAGAGAATTAAGCGATAGAATTTGTTTGGGAATTCTGAAAATGGGAGGTGGTATGAAGAGATTTATTGTAATAGCCATCCTATTTCCTCTTGTCGCTGGAGTGGGTTTTAGTGCTGAATTTTCCAAAATAGGAACTGCGGGGGCACAGTTTTTGAAGATAGGTGCTGAACCAAGAGGAATGGGGATGGGAGGTGCATGTGTTGCTGTGATAACTGGCGCACCATCAATCTACTGGAATCCAGCTGGAATTGCTTTCTCTAATAATCTTGAATTTCTCCTGTCAGATGTGGAGTGGGTTTACGATATAAGGAATAACTTCCTTTCCTGTGTTATCCCGGGGCTGCCATTTGGGAATCTCGGTATCAGCATAACAGCACTAACAATGGGTGAGGAGGA
>DFBT01000079.1:9411-10923 GCA_002366725.1 Caldifarciminota bacterium UBA3073 | reverse complement strand
GACTCCGGGTTACTGGGGTAATCTTCGCCTCGCATTCGTACTTACTAATTTTGGTCCTGATATGCAGTTTGAGGGCGGTCAACTGGTGACAGATATTACTGTTCCAGAATGGCCTGCTGGATATGTTGGACCTATGCCAGGGGAGTTTAAATCAGCGTCTTACGCCCTGCCTGTGGCGATTACACTTGGTCTTGCATACGATGTAATAGACACCCCCGGAAATAGATGGACCTTTGCATTCGATCTAAAGCATTCCAATGATGGGGCAGAAAAATACAGGATGGGTACTGAATATGCATTTTCAGAACTCCTCTTCCTACGTGCAGGCTATGAATACGACCCCGATATACCAGATGAAGATCGAGATGAAGATAACCTACAGAGGCTAACATTCGGTGTGGGTTTAAATCCTTTGCTGGGTGGTTCCCCATTCAATATAAACTACGGTTATCAGGACCTTGGATTACTTGGTATAGGTCACAGGCTATCAGTGGGAATGAGTTTTTAGCATAACGCGCTATATTTTTGAGTCCACCGACAAGGGGGAGATATGAGAAAGCTCTCACCAATATTGCTGATACCTTTGTTATTCTTGCTGGGTTGTGCTGAGGAAGAGGGACCGGTTCCTACTGTACCGGAAAACCTAACCCTTACAGTAATAGAGAATGGGCTTGGTTTAAGACTTGACTGGCAGGAGGTTCCAGATGCCGATGGGTATTATGTATACTTTGTGAGTGCACCCTATGAAGGAGGAACCAAAGGAGATATTATTAGAGACACTATTGTCCTTGTAAAGATGCTGACGAACCGTTTCTATGATTCCTCCGAAGACAGTATCAACACATACTATCCATCAAGTATAGAGGACAGGAATTGTGGAGATTACTATGTAAAAGCTGTTGCTGAGGATGAATGTAGCGAAGCATCCAATAGCGTCACTTCCGTTCCACTAACAATGGGGCATTTCACGCTGTATGAGCAAGACTACAATGACTCATGTGCATTTGGATGGGATGAGACAGGTAATGGAAGGATATACTCCATTAACGATATGACTGATGAGTGGGATGTATACCTATCGGATATGCAGCCTGGTGTGACTGACCCCACAGATTTTCGTCTTATGAGTCCCCCAATAGCAGGAGCACCCTGGGATACTACGCTTATCGCTATAGGAGACGATGAGCACCTTTGTCCATGTGTTATGTGGCCTCAGCTTAACACAGCGATGGAACCAGATGGTGTATATTTTCTCAGGATAGAGGAGGATTATTTCGTCAGTATCACAGTTTTGGAAATATTCGAGAACGGAATTGTGTTCGACTACTCATTCCAGAAGTTGGGAGGTTTTAGAAGATTTTGATTTAGAGAGGTTAACAGATAAGTTGCATACACGGTATAAAGGGGGGATTCGATGAGATATATCGAATTCCCCTTTTCCTTTTCGTAAGAAGTTTTTAAGTCAAGTCCTAAATTTAAAAATAATGATTCCAGACGGGGAGGGAATAGAAG
>DFBT01000079.1:6602-9293 GCA_002366725.1 Caldifarciminota bacterium UBA3073 | reverse complement strand
CGGGCAGGGTCAGGAGAAATGTCTTCAGGGGGATGGCGGAACCCGGTTATCACCCTTTATCCTGGGACGGCAGGGATGATAGGGGAGTAAAAGTACCCTCCGGTATCTACTTTTATAGATTTGAAACACCCTCCCGTGCAAAAGCGGGTAAGCTGATTCTCATAAGATAGCCTAGGAAGTTGTCCCAAAGTGTTATGCTGGAAAGAAGCAGTCAATTGGAGTGCAGTAGCTTGCTATTGCCGTGTTGGAGAAACTTCCTACGGCGTTAAATCGAAGCAGGCAGGTCTCGATTTTAAAAGGGGGCGGTTAACTCCCTGGAGGAGGTGGTTAAGATGAGGAAACTAAGTATATTTCTCTTGCTTTTGCTCGCAGGTTTTACTGGAGTGAGTGGCGTATACGCAAAATCCCGAGAGATATATCTGCTGCCGTCCAGGCCCGGTGAATCAAGCAAAACACTACCTTTTACCGATAAACCCTCGGTTGATTGGCTCATACAGTATGATGGTGGAGAGAGCGAATATTACCTCTCTGGGCTTCTGCCGGGCGATAGTTGTGGTATCTACTTCGAGCCACCCGCTGCCTGTTCTCTCGTAGAGGTGCACTTCTGCGTATATAGACCTTATCAAGGTTCCGGCGAATACCACGCAATGGTTGGCCGCGCCGCTTACGATATATCATTATTAGGCCCCTGGCCCCAATCTATGCCGGGACAAAATCCCTTTGATACGATATATGCCGATACGGTAATGGAAATTGAGGTAACGGGAGAATTTGACTGGGATACCCTCGTCGTCCCAGTTATGCCCGATATTGGTTCCGATGCCTTTATTGGAGCAGTCTCACCTTTGGATACAAGCTTCTCTATAAGAATTGATGCGGGTGCAGGTCCGCCATATCATGCCATTCGCTCAATGCAGGGTGGTCCCAACGGTCCGGGTTGGTATACTTCATGGCATCTCTTCTGGGTGAGGGCACTTGTTAAGGTATATGAGAATCTACCCCCTAATATAGTAAGTTTTGACAGACTGACCGATACATACACTACAGGTTCGAGAGAGGTCATTGCTATCGTGGAGGATGTACTGGGAATACCCTTCAATTTAATGGGGGTTGCATGGGCAAAGCTGTGGTATAGTGTGAATGGAGGAGACGATGTATCAATAGATATGGGTCTAATTGAAGGGGATTCTCTCCATGGAACTTATTCTGCAGAAATACCGGGTGCCGGTGTAGGCGATGAGATAGCGTTCTACATTGAGGCGGCTGACCTCCAGGATGCAAAGAGTACAAGTTCATCGGCTTCGTATGTTATAAGAACAGGACATAATGAACACATTCTTCTTGTTATCGGCCCCGACGATTACTATGGCCCCCCTTACTCGTGGGATCCCGTTAGAGCTATATATGACTTTGTAGATGTATGGGATTGCTACTTTTACGGTTATCCCGATGCATCTGTGTTTGATTACTACACACCTGGTAAGGGTGATGGTGATAATGTAATCCTGTGGTTTACATGGGGTGATATTGGACCTGACTTGAATCTATTCAAGGACTTCATGGATGCTGGAGGGAAGTTACTGCTGAGCGGAGAGGATATAGGATGGGGTGCTGGGCTTGCACCCGATTGGGGAGCCTGGGAAGCCACTCCCGAGGATACGGTTCCCTATGAATACTTCGGTTGGAGAAGCGGATTTGATGATGACACATTGCTTGGAGGACAAGTGACAGTCAATATGTATGGGGTGGATCCAACAATTACCTCGGGCTTGGAATATGCGCAGGTTTCCCCATACGTTTGGTACGCACCTGGAGCTCTGTCATGGATCGGTAAGTTTGACGAGCTTGCACCCACCGCGGTTACCGCATTTACCGAGGAAACCTACGGATACACGCTTGGCTATCGGTATGAGAAGAATGGCGCAAAGCTTGTGTGCACATATTTCCCAATACAGTATATAGGAACTCTCGAGACCCAGGTGGTGGTTGGAGAGGATACCATTTACGCCGACACATTACTCCAGAACACTCTGATGAGAAATATATTCTCCTACCTTGAAGTTGGTGTGGAAGAGAGTACTGAACCAGTGCTATATTGCCTTCCCGTGGTAAGTCCGAATCCACTTTCAAGACCTACCACGATTAGCTTCTCCATACCAAGGACCGAGCATGTATCTATGAAGGTATACGATGTGACGGGTTCACTTGCGAGTAAGCTTGTAGATGAGAGACTCACTGCCGGCACACATAGTATTACTATAAATACAAAAAATTTCGCATCGGGTGTGTACTTCTTAAGGATGGATACGGGTGATTTTTCCGGAACGAGGAAGTTTTTAGTGCTGAAATAGTAAAGAAATACCGCACTTCTCCGTGCTCTCTGTGGTAAATTTTTGCAGGAGAATATGCTCAAAATCGGTTGTTGCGGTTGGAGTTATTTCAGGAGAGAGAAGGGGGAGGGGTCTGTCCTTTCCTGTTATGCAAGGAGATACTCCCTTGTAGAGGTCAACTCCACATTCTATTGCCTTCCGAAAACATCTACTGCAGAGAGGTGGAGAGTTGAGACAGATGCGATAAATGAAAATTTTGAATTTACGGTGAAGGTACACAGGGATATAACACACATGATGAAGTTTGGTGACGAGGCAATTCCCGTATTCGACAAAACAAAGGAGATTGCTGAAAGATTGA
>DFBT01000079.1:5526-6574 GCA_002366725.1 Caldifarciminota bacterium UBA3073 | reverse complement strand
ATAAAAAGGCTTGAGAGATTTTTCAATTCTATAGACAGAGAGGATTTCATTTTGGTTTTTGAGGTGAGATGGAAGGTGGAATGGGGTGAGGATGCAAAGAAGTTTGAGGCAATGGTAAGCAATATGTAACCCCCGTGTATGAGGTTTTATCATTTGATAATTTCTTAATGTCGAAATTATGGAATTATTGAATCTGGAGGTGGTATAATGAAAAGACCGAAGAAGAAACGTCCCATGGCTGAGTACCTCTATCGTAGTTGCAGGGTTGCGGGTGCATTTGGAAAACCGGCAAAGCTCTCTATCATAGACCTGCTGATGAAAAGGGGACCCCTAAGTCTGTCCGAGATATCTAAATCTATTCATCGTTCCAAGGGAGCCACCTGTCAGCATCTTTCCATACTTAAAAAGCTGGATATAGTGAGATACGAAACCGAGAAGAAAAGAACCAAATACTGGATAAAATATCCTGAGGAGGTAAAATCAATAATAGATTCTATTGAGGTTTTTGTAACACGCGTGGTAGAAGGCGCAGGGGCGAAGGATTAAGATAAACATTTGATAATTTCTTAATGTCGAAATTATGGAATCATCAAATGATGGTCGGGAGAGGTGGGAGGTATGGGGTTTGCGGTTTTATATATGTTGGTGCTTATAAGTGGATTCCCCTCAAGAACCGTCAATAATTTAGGGTTCAGCTTATCTATGGGTTATCCATTGGGGGTATCTGTGCGCGCTAATTACTATCCGTTACCTCATTTAGTTTTAGAGGGTGGGGTTGGCACATCCTTCTTCTTTACATCGACCGAGGTGGGAATCGGCTATATCCCGTTGGCTAAAAAAGATATGTCGACCATGTTCAAGCTGAATTTAAATCGTTTTGAAAGCACGGGAATCCTTGAGGAATTTTTTTCCGATATTGCCAACTTATATATTGGCTGTCTTGGTGTCTTTCTCTTCGGGGGCGAGTTTGAGGTTGAGGATATTGAATTTGGGCGGATTCCACCCATTTATTCGCTTGATCTGGATGCAGGAATTGATTATGTATCTC
>DFBT01000079.1:4081-5521 GCA_002366725.1 Caldifarciminota bacterium UBA3073 | reverse complement strand
GTGGGATTTTTCGTTCAATCTGGGAATTGGGTATGTGTTTTGAGACGGTCAATGCACACCGACAGTGTATCTGAAAACTCTCTTCTTCCGCAGTATATACATGCATAGGGATCTCTGGGTTCAGGAGATAGATGGGTGATGATTAAGGTGGTTGATGGTTATTTCCCTCACCGTCTCATCGATTATTTTCATGTAGATTTTTATTGTATCCGGGGGTAGTATATGCTCTATCCTGTCCGCCCACTCTATCATATATATGGCATTTCTTTCTCTGAGATATTCGTATACCTCCCGGACAAATATCGCAGATGGATCGGCTACCCTGTAAAGGTCTATGTGATAGACCTTGTTGGCTGCTTGGCGGGATTTTGGAAGGATGTACTCCCGTATTATGGTAAAGGAGGGGCTCTTTACTCCCTCGACGATTCCGAGACCTTCACATATTGCCTTGACAAGCACGGTCTTGCCGGCTCCGAGTTCTCCGAAGAGTGCCACGATGTCGCCATTTGAGAGGCTCTTTCCAATTTCTCTTCCAAAAGCTCTCGTCTCTTCTTCGCTATGAGAAAGCGTTGATTTCACCACGAAGGCACAAAGGATTGGTTATCGTAAATCGTAGGGGCGAACAGCCGTTCGCCCGTACAAGCGTAAGGCTGATAAGAAATTTTGCATTTTGATAGTCCATACGGATCCTGTGAATAATTTTGATATTTACTATTTGATTTTTGATATTTTTTTGTAGTGTCACCTGTCACCTGAACCCAACCTGCTCTTTAGTTCCTCTGGTTCGAGTGTGGGTATGCCGAGTTCATGTGCCCAGAGTGTAAGTCCCTTGTCTGCCGTCACAAGTGTCCCATTCAGTTCTTTTGCGAGAAGGAGGAGGTCGACATCCTCTTTTGAATCTATTATCCCCTCTCTTGTAGCCTCCCTGTAATTTGCTCTTAAGGTCCTTATTATCTCGTCTATCTTTCCGTCGCTCCTTACGGCATTTTCTGCCAATCTCAACCCCTTATCAATTCTCTTCCTCATGTCCGTTACGAGATTGTAGAGAAGGTATGCTGGAACGGAGAGTTCGTGTTTTTTAGGTGGTTTAAGAGTTAATACATTGAGAGATTCCACCTCTATCCTGGATTCGTCCGCAAATTTCTTTAACTCCTCCAACACCGCCGGGGGCATGTAGAACCTGTATCCCTTACTTTTTGTGGCAAGGGATAGGAAATTATTGAACGATTCCGCGGGAGATTTCCCAAAGAACTGCCCCACAAATACGCTCGTATCGAGTACTATATTTTCCATAACTATCTCGTTAATATGCCAATAATTTCCATCCTTCGGATATCAACTCTTTTATTCCAATTGTCCTATAATATAGGACAACTGTCCCATGATATGGGACAAAGAAACCACGGAATCATTGATGAAAGTATAGATGATTTTATAACC
>DFBT01000079.1:0-3992 GCA_002366725.1 Caldifarciminota bacterium UBA3073 | reverse complement strand
TTGGTTGGTTAATTCCGATACCGTATTCTGGCATTATCACGCCAGTTTCTCCAGTTCATCTATAAGATTTTTCACATAATCAAATCCACCGTGCCAGAAATCGGGTTTGGTCAGGTCTATTCCGATATTCTTCCCCACGATTGCCGGCGGGAACTGTCCACCCGCCCTGAGCAGGTCCTTATACAGGGGAATGAAATCCTCTCCTTTATTCAGATACTGCCGGTAAAGACCGAGGACGAAAAGTTGACCGAAGGCATAGGCATAGCAGTAGAAATTTTCAAAGAAGAAGTGCCCCACCCTCGCCCAGTAATAATTCTGCTTCGGATGAGGATTGATGGAATCTCCGTATAGTTCTCCCTCAAATTTGCCCCATAACTCACTGAGTTCTTCTTTTGAGAGTTTTCTTTTCCTCGAAATGCCATGTGCCTCCTTTTCAAACAGCACATACATAACCTGCCTGGATACCGTGTTAAATACATCCTCCAGTTGTCTGGCGAGCACCTTCTTTTTCAACTCGTCTGTGTTTGCCTCCTTTATCAACTTGTCGGTCAGCAGCATCTCCCCGAATATTGAAGCAGTTTCGGCAAGAACCAGGGGCGGGTGATAGGTAAGGAGAGACTGCACCTCTCCCGCATAGAGGTCATGCACACCGTGTCCCAGCTCATGTGCTATTGTGAAGACATCTTCCAACCTGTCGTTATAATTTGCCAGAACAGCCGGATGGAGTTCCGGCAGGATACCCGCACAGAAGGCTCCCGATTCCTTTTTGGGTCTTATCTCTGCATCTATCCATTTCTCATCAAAAAATCTCTCAATGCGCGTCCCGAATTCCCCGTCAAAGTCAGTGTATGCATTGACAACCATCTTTTTACCGTCTTCAAAGGGTATTTTAACCTCTTTAGCTACGGGTGCAAGGCGGTCATACCCCTCTAACTTCTTCAGGTTCAAGAGCCCTGCCTTCAATTTATAATATCGCTGTACGAGAGGATAGTTGTCCCTTACCACCCCCATCAGGGTATCAATCAATTCTTTTGAGACATTATCTCGGATGTATGCGGTCTCCATTACATCCTCTATACCGCGCCTTTTGCATTCCAGAAAGTGATCATTTATCAGTGTATTGAATATAGATGCCAGCACGAGAGAGTTTTCTCCAAATACATCAAAAAACGAGTCGAATGCCCTTTTTCGTAAGTCGCGGTCGTCACTGCTAAAGAGGGCTACAACCTCGCTTTCCGTTGGAGTCTTAACTTCGCCCTCTATCTCAATTGGGAACTTAAAACTCGCGGTATACTCATCGTGAAGTTGCACATTGGCGTTTTTGCCCGTGATGTCCTTAATATTGATAATCTGCTCTTCCTTCTCCGACAGTTTGTACGGTTTCCATTTTCTCAGATTCAAGAGCCAGTATTTATAGCTGGCCAATTGCTTGGAATCAACGAGTGATTTAAATGTCTCATCCGGGATATCCAGCAGTTCAAGATTAAAAAAGACAAGTTTATTCTGTATTTCCGCCCCCTCCTTCTGAAGATTCAATAAAAGGCTCTGGGCATCCATATTTCCCGTGTTCTCCGCAAAACGGAGGTGGCTAAAAGACCTCGTCTTAATCATAAGAGAATAGACTTTTTCTATGTCTTTTAGTGCGGTTTCGAGAACAGCTGGTGTCAATGACTCAGCGGCGATCCTGCCTCTGTACTTCTCTTCAAACTTGTCGGCGAGCTGTTTCGCCTTCTCCAAATCTTCCTTGATTTTTTTGTCTCTCAAAGAATCATACAGGAATGTAAGGTCCCAGTTCACACCCTTAGCCTTTTCCATCTTACCCCCGGTAGTAAAATTAAAAATTAAACCTGCCTGTCCATACGGATCCGTAGGGACCGGTAGGCAGGTATCAAAAATCAAAATGAAAAAGAAGTTTAAAACAAGCCACAGATTTCTCTGATAAAAAAACTTTTAATCTGTGAAAATCAGTGCAATCAGTGGCTGTAATTCAACTCCTTCACGAACTCCTCCGCCTTTTTCCTCGCCGCTTCCGCAAAATCTTTATCCCTCGATGCATAGATTATGGACCTTGAGACGGTGGGTATAATGGCTCCACTATATCCAACAACATCCGTTATTTTTCCTCCCTGTTTGCCTATACCGGGAACGAGAAGTGGGATGCCCGTGATCTCTCTTATTCTTCGAAACGTCCCTGGCTTTGTTGCGCCAACCACGAGGCCGAGATTATCGTTCTCGTTCCATTCGTTTGTTTTTTCCGCAACCAATTCCCATAATGACTGAGCGGATAAATGTGTGCCCGTATTTTCCCGCATGAGCGATAGTTCTTCGAAGTCCTTTGAAGAAGGATTTGATGTGAGACAGAGGATAAAACTCATTTTGTCTTCGTACGAAGCGAACGGCTCTATCGCGTCGTATCCCATATACGGGTTCAGCGTAATGGCGTCAAACCCCATATTTTCAAAGAACGCCCTCGCATACATCCTTGCGGTATTCCCAATATCCCCCCTCTTGGCATCTGCAATGGTGATAAGCTCATCACCGATGTATTCTCTCAGTTCTTTCATCGTCTCCTGCCCAGAAAACGCCTCAAAGAATGCAGAATTCGGCTTATACCCGCAGACGAGGTCAGAGGTGGCATCAATAATTTCACGGCAGAATTTTAATGCGGGATTCTTCTCTGTGAGAATACTGGGGGGGAATAAGGCGGGATCGGGGTCCAGCCCGATACAAAGTGCTGAATTCTTACTTCTTATAGAATTGAATTTCTCTATAAATTTCATCAAGCTCTCTCTCGTCTTACGGTATAAAACCACAGTCGTGCCAGAGGTGATTCGTGATACAAACTAAAGAAACAAGCTGGCACCCACTTTGCTCTTCCTCAATCTTTCCCGTTTTTTCTCTATCTCCAATACTTCCTTGCCCTTGATCCTGGTAGGGTAATCTCCGTCAAAACAAGCCCTGCAGAATTTATCTTTTCCTATTGCCCTTGTCAGTCCATCGAGTGTCTGGTATATCAAAGCATCTACCCCGAGTATTTCTTTTATCTCGTCCTCACTTTTTTCCCTTGCTATGAGTTCACTTCTGGTCTGCATGTCTATCCCATAGTAACAGGGGTTCCTTATAGGCGGAGCAGAGATAGCAAAGTAAACCTCTTTTGCCCCGGCATTTTTCACAAGCCTCACGATCCGTCTGGATGTTGTTCCCCTGACTATGGAATCATCAACAAGTAAAACCTTTTTGCCCTTGAGTTCGCTTACTACAGGATTCAGTTTATATTTTACATACCTCATTCTCTCCTCGTCGGTAGACATTATAAATGTCCTCAGGATGTATCTGTTCTTTATCAGACCTTCACGGTATGGCACATCAAGTTCCTCGGCAAGTGCGATCGCCGTGGGTCTTGATGTATCGGGAATTGGCACAACCACATTGGGTTTTACACCTTTCCTTTTTGCCTCCTTGGCGAGTTCCTTGCCGAGAGACAGCCTTGCCTTATATACAGACATATTATCTAAACAAGATTCAGGCCTTGCGAAGTATATATATTCGAATATACAGTGCCTTGGATTTCCCCTCTTTATCATTTTCTGAGTCACCTTTCCATTTTCATCAACTAGGATACCCTCTCCCGGGGCAAGGTCTTTTATGATATTGTAGCCGAGAATTTGAAGAACAACACTCTCCGAGGCGAAAATATAGTTCTCTTCCCTTCTTCCAAATATAAAGGGTCTGATGGCGTGAGGGTCCCTGAAGGCAAAGAGTCCAATGCCCGCTACTATGGCTATAACCGAATAGCCACCGTTTGCTCTATCCATTATCGTCCTGGCAGCCTCAAAGGGGTCATTCTCAAGCTCGTCGGCAAATATATTCAACATTACCTCGACATCGCAGAAGGAATTCAGATGTCTCTTATCTCCGAGCTCGCGTCTCAATTCAAAGTAGTTGATTATATTTCCATTGTGGACCATTGCAATTCCAACCGGTGAATGTAT
>DFBT01000084.1 GCA_002366725.1 Caldifarciminota bacterium UBA3073 | reverse complement strand
TCCGGGCGGAAGATGTGGGATTTGACTACTCTACACCCAGCCCCTCAATTTCATAGCCTCAACAACCCTTCCAACCGCCACGAGATATGCTGCTGTGCGCATATCTACCTTCTTCTCCTTGTGCATCGCATACACATCGCCAAACGCCTTCGTCATCTTCTGGTCAAGCATATGCTGAACATCATTCAGTTCCCAGTAAAAGTTATAGGTATTCTGAACCTGTTCGAAATAGGAGACTGTGACACCACCTGCATTTGCAAGAAAGTCTGGCACAACAAATATACCTCTCTTATATAGTACCTTGTCCGCCTCAGGGGTTGTGGGACCATTAGCTGCCTCTCCAATAATCTTTACTCTTTTATTAATATTATCTACATTTTCCTTAGTAACGGCGTTTTCTAATGCTGCGGGTATCAGAATGTCAGTATCTTTTGAAATCCATGCATCACCATTCTCAACAGTATATCCAGCATCTTTTGCTTTTTCTTTGTCGATACTACCGTACTGATCAGTAATCGAGGCAAGAAATTCAGGGTCAATACCATGATTTTTGCTGTAAGTGTAAGATGTCGTATCTTTGTGGTCCCAGCAGGAGACAGCGATTACTTTACCGCCGAGATGACGCACAAAGTTTATAGCAGCGGATTGTCCCACATTGCCGAATCCCATAATAGAAGCAGTGCATTCCTGAGGGCGAAGTCCAAGTCGCTTTATCGCCTCTCTAATTGTTATAATAACTCCATATCCAGTTGCTTCCTTTCTGCCAAGCGACCCGCCCATCTCTACCGGCTTACCGGTGATGATACCGGGACAACATTCGCCCTGAATTTTGCAATATTCATCCATCATCCACCCCATCATTTGGGCTGTCGTTCCAACATCGGGTGCCATAACATCTTTAAAAGGCCCTACATTTTTCCATAAAGCGGCCATAAAAGAGCGACACAATCTCTCCTTCTCTCGATCAGAAAGTTTCTGCGGATCTACAATAATCCCTCCCTTTCCTCCACCCAGGGGTATATTCACCACTGCCGTCTTCCATGTCATCCAGGCGGCAAGTGCCCTGACGGTGTCTATGGTCTCCTCTGGATGAAACCTTATACCACCCTTGCAGGGACCCCTTGCATTATTGTATTGAACCCTGAACCCCCTGAAGACCTTGACCTTACCAGAGTCCATCCTGACGGGGATCGTGAAATGGAACTCCATCATAGGCTCTCGCAGTATTGCATGGGTTGCCTCATCCAGTCCAAGCAACTTTGCGGTATTATCCAGCTGCTCCTGTGCTATCTTGAATGGATTCAGTTTTTCCATAGTTCCTCCCTTTCAACATAGCGGTATTGTGAGAAATCTAACTTCTTGGCGCTCTGCCTAGCCCGCCGATCGGTGGGGCGGGTCTGCTGTTGAAACTCTGTGTCGTTCGTGACATCGCCTATTTCAGGATATTCATTATCTCTTCCAGTGCATCCTTGGGGTCAACGAGCTTTACCTTCTCTGCAATATCTCCCAGGACCCTTTTGGCCTTTTCGTGGAGCTGTTTTGGAGCGAGAAGCACCACCGGAATCTTGTGTATCGTACAGGAATAGAGTATATCTGATGGCTTTGTGCCCATCTCGGCGAGCGGGACAACCTTGTGAAGATATCCCACGACGAGCGATATATTGTCCCCCTTTGTTATGTGTCCTATATACTTGCCGTAGCCGTCTTCTCCATTTCCCAATGGGAGGGTATCGATACCTTCCACCGCGAGTGTGGCGAGTAATGTTGAGTCTGTTCCCTCGAAGTAGCCTACTTTTTTCACATTGCCTCCCGGTATCAAAAATCAAATATCAAAGATCAAAAATATAGCCACACCTGCCTGCCGCCTATACAGGTCGTATGACAGGCAGGGATTTCACAGATTTTCAATGAACTGGCTTAAAAATGAGTTATGTCTTGTTCTCTATACCGTATAAGATATCGCCCATAAAAGTGCACCCTATAGTCTATTCGTAAATTTTTTCAAAGACAAAACCGCAGGAATTATAACATAAAAAAGAAAAAAAGTCAAGGGAAAAATAATAGATGACAAAATGACTTGACAATTTTGCGAAGTTGTAGTATAATGAGTTGTTATGGACTTATCATCAAAGATAAGAGATGTGAAATTCAAAAATCCCGTACTTCTTGCGTCGGGATGTTTTGGTAGGGATACGCTCAGGTTTACCGATGTATCGGAACTGGGCGGCGTTATCACAAAGTCCGTGACACTGAAACCCAGAGAGGGAAATCCCCCACCGAGAATATTTGAGACGCCCTGTGGGGTTATAAATTCGATAGGACTCGCAAACCCCGGTGTAGATGGATTCGTATCGGATGAGCTCCCGGAGATTCTGTTCTGTGACACAAATGTTATCGCATCGATAGCGGGAGAGGATATTGCCGAGTACACAGAACTTGCCCGTGCGTTTGAGCAAACGGGGGTGTTGGGTATAGAGGTGAACCTCTCCTGTCCAAATGTCGAGAAAGGTGGGTTGGTGTTTGGAAAGCATCCCGGTACGGTAAGGAAGATCATAGAAGATGTAAGGAGTATTTCATCGAAGCTCGTTATTGCCAAATTGCCTCCCCTGTTTGAAAATAAAGCTATTGTCTCTGCGGCAGAGGATGGAGGTGCAGATGCTATATCGCTTATAAACACCATCCCCGCTCTCGCATTGAACATAGATACGGGAGAATTGGAGATAGGAGGAGTTGGGGGAGGACTGTCGGGGCCCGCCATAAAGCCCGTTGCATTGTACTGTGTTTACAATGCCATAAAAAATACGAACCTGCCTGTAATAGGCGTGGGTGGTATAATGACTGCAAAGGATGCCCTTGAATTTCTCCTCCTTGGGGCGAGTATGGTGGAGATAGGTACCGGGGTTTTGGTTGACCCTAAAATTGGAAATAAAGTTGTAAAAGGTATTGAGGAATACTTTAAAAAGGAAGGGATAAAAAATATAGCTGAATTCCAGAGGAGGAGTAGATTAGAGCTATAACAGTCTAAAGACTGTCACTCCTATAACAGCCTAAAGGCTGTCACTCCTATAACAGTCTAAAGACTGTCACTCCCGATTATATATATTTAGACCCGAACCTAAAGTGCTTTCACGAATGCCGTAACAAGCTTGGTTAGTTTTGGTTCTGCCTCTTCCGCTGCCTTTATAACTATCTCGTGCGACACGGGTTCCTGGATATCGGGAAGTCCCATATCTGTTATTATCGATATTCCAAGCACCTTCATCCCCATATGTCTTGCAGCTATCGCCTCGGGAACAGTGGACATACCAACGGCATCCGCTCCCAGTATCCTTAACATCCTGTATTCTGCAGGAGTTTCAAAGCAGGGGCCCTGAAGGGATATGTATACCCCTTTTCTCACGGGGATTTTCTCTTGTAATGCAACCCCCTCGGCGAGTTTTATAAAATCTCTGCTGTAAACCTCCAACATATCGGGAAATCTCGGACCGAGTGATTCATCGTTCTTTCCCCTCAGTGGATTTTCTGGCAAGAAGTTTATGTGGTCTGTTATGAGCATTACATCTCCCCTTTCAAACAGGGGATTCAATCCACCTGTCGCATTTGACACGATGAGTATGTCTGCCCCGAGTTTCTTCATAACCCTCACGGGGAATGTGACCTCCTTCATCCCATACCCCTCGTAGTAATGAAATCTCCCCTGCATACAGACAACAGACTTCCCACTCAAGTATCCGAAAATGAGCCTTCCCTCGTGACTTTCTACCGTAGATAAGGGGAAGTTCGGAATCTCCTTGTATGAGATAGTGGCTTTGATATCGATACTCTGAACGAGTCTTCCGAGCCCCGTTCCGAGGATTATTGCGACCTGTGGAATCATATCGGTGGTCTTCCTTATTGCCCCTACTGCATCGTTTATCTCTCGCGATAGTTCCGTCATAAACCCTCCGGCGTATTGTTAAGGTATTGTCAAAAAACTAGCCACAGATTCACCCTGTTAAATAGTTACAAAATTAAGTACAAGTAATCATCTCTGATACTTTATTTAACAGGGGAACCACAGAGATTTTGATTCATTAAAGATTTATGAAAGGTCTTTGTCCCTCCCCTCCCTGCCCCGTTAGATGTTTACTATCTAACGGGGTGAATGACCTCTCACAAAATTAACCTCTTTATTCCGTTTTTTTGTCTTTCTATCCACAGGATTCTGCGAACATTGAAATTTATCAGTTAAAACAGGGATTTGAAGAGATTGTTCACAGAATCCTGCGGAAAAGAGATTTATTGTTTCTTTTTTATTTCTTTTCTCTTCCCTACGGATCCGTATGGATAAGTTCTCTTACCTACCTACCGGTAGGCAGGCAATCCCTGTTAAATCATATAAGACATTGTCTGGAGAGCACAGAGAATTAATTTTATCTCTGTGTCCTCTGTGGTTTCTTTCATATTCTATTTGACACTACCATTGTTAACCAATAACGCAAAAATTATCTGACTTGAATCTCTACCACCTTCTCCCTTCTCTTTTCCCCGCTTATTATCTTCACCTTTGACCGTTTGACACCGTACTCCTTCGCAATCACATCTATCACTTCGCTGTTCGCCCTCCCATCTATGGGGGGCGATAAAACTTTTATCTTGTAACTGCCATCTGGCTGTTTTTTTATATCTCGCTTTCTTGCCCTCGGTATGACCCTGACTGTGATTCTCATTCGACATCCCGTTGTCATGGTACAAGTCAATAGTCCTTTGGACGGGCCACCACTCCCCGTTCTACTTGTTTTTCTTTTCCACACCGGGCACTTCTCGCTTAAGTTCCTCGAGATAGGAGGAGAGGAGACCCCTGAAGTTTGCCTTGAAAGAGTCCCTCTTTGCCTCGAGTCGGCCGAGTTCTCTTTCAACCTCGTTTTTCCTTTCTTCCATGTCCGCGATGATTTTTTTCTCCCGTTCCCTTATTTCATCCTCGGTTTTTTTTTGCTCCTTTTTCGCCTTCGCCAATATCTTTTCTGCCTCCTCCTCGATTTGTTTCGCTGTTTCTTTTGCCGCTTTTATTATACTCTCTTTCTCTTTCTCTGCCTGTTGCTTTGTATCTTCCGCAGTTTTCTGGGCGAGGACGAGGGTATTCCTCAGATTGTTTTCGAGTTTCTCATAAGAGGCGAGTTTCTCCAATAACTTTCTATTCTCGTCCAAGAGATGCGCAAAATCATCGGCAATTGTGTTAAGTGCCTCTGCCACTTCTTTCGGATCGTATCCCCTGAGAGCCCTGTTAAATTCTTTTTCCCTTATCTCCACGGGCATAAGCATAATCCCCCCTTGTTATTTGTCGGCATTGTCAAAAACTTAACCACAGAGGATATTTAGTATTAGAGATGAGCGAAAAGCAAATATCCTCCCTCTTCTCTCTTCCTATGTTATTTTATACTTTTTCACCCCTTCCTTAAAGAGGTCCTCTCCGTAGCAATCATTCGCAACGATGCAAGGGAAATCGGATACCTCAAGTCTTCTTATTGCCTCCGCGCCCAGGTCCTCGTATGCGACGATCTCTGCCTTTGTTATAGATTTTGCGATCAGAGCCGCAATTCCACCTGTAGCGGCGAGGTATACTGCCCTGTATTTCTTCAGCGCTTCGACCACTTGAGGGCCCCTGTTCCCCTTGCCTATACTCGCCTTCAATCCGTGTTCATGCAGTATGGTTGCATACGGGTCCATTCTGTAACTCGTGGTTGGTCCGGCGGGTCCTATTGCATACCCCGGTTTAGCCGGTGCGGGACCAACATAGTAAATCACTCCCCCTTTTATATCTATTGGAAGGGGTTTGTTCTCTTTTATCAGGTCTACCAACCGCTTATGTGCTGCGTCCCTTGCCGTGTATATCACTCCGGATAGGAGAACGGTATCTCCTATGTGGAGTTTCTCTATATCCTCATCGCTCAAGGGCGTGTGTAACCTTATCTCTGCCATAAAACCTCCCAATAAAATTCCAAAATATACATTAACCACAGATTTACCCTGTTAAATAACTCAAAAAATGTCAGGTTGTTGCTAAAGAGCAATTCTATTTAACAGGGTGAACACAGATGTTCACAGATTATATCAAAAAAAGTAATTATGTTATTGGGTAATTAGGTAATTAAAGAACACGATAGGAAATAACGACCACACTTAATTACTTAATAGCTTAATGGTTTGTACCTCGTGAAAATCTCGCCTGCCTGCCCATACGGGTCCATAGGGACCGGTAGGCAGGTGTAATCTCGTGGTTTATTAACTCATAGTATGAATTTATTAGACATTGGTAATTAGAAATTTAACATTTCTTATATCACCCTCGTCTTGTGTCTTGAGGCATGGCAATTGAGGTTAACTGCAACGGGCATTGTTGCTATGTGACAGGGGAAGACCTCTACATGGACTGCAAGTGCAGTTATCCTACCTCCAAGCCCCATGGGTCCTATGCCAAGGTTATTTATCCTTTCGAGAAGTTCCTCCTCGACATCGGCAAATCTTTTATCGGGGTTGTGGGAACCGAGTGGATAACGGATAAGCGCCTTTTTTGCGAGCATTGCACACTTCTCAAATGTTCCACCTATACCAACCCCAACAACAACGGGGGGACAGGGATTTCCTCCAGATTTGCGAACCCGCTCCACCACAAAATCCTTGGCACCCTCAATACCGTGTGCAGCGGTTAGCATCGCAACCTCAGCCATATTCTCTGCTCCGCCACCCTTTGGACATATCGTGATCTTTATCCTGTCCCCGGGTACTATGTCCGTGTAAACTATAGGTGGTGTGTTATCCTTCGTGTTGACCCTCGATAGAACGGGGTCCGAGACTATGGACTTTCGCAGGTATCCGTCCTTATAACCCCTTCTTGTTCCCTCTGTGAATGCGTCCATATAGTGTCCGTCGACGATCCTCACATCCTCACCGAGTTCCACAAAGTACACGGCGAATCCCGTATCCTGGCAGATGGCGAGTTTCTCCTTCTTGCCTATCTCTATATTCTTGAGTATATCCTCGAAGATCGCCTTCCCTGTGGGAGACTCTTCCTTCATCTTTGCCCTTCTTATCGCCTCCACAACATCCTCTCCCAGATTATAGTTTGCGTCCATGCACATATCTCTCACTGTTTCCTCTATTTCCTTGGCTCTCACTTCTCTCATGATACCCCCTGGCAGAACAAAGATCAAATATCAAAAATCAAAATGCAAAATTAAGGACCTTACCACTAAGGCACCAAGTCACAAAGTATTGGTAGGGGCGAACAGCCGTTCGCCCGTACAATCGTAATTGGTAATCTGAAATCTACAATCTTGGTGTTTTTGTGCCTTAGTGGCTATATCTCAAGGTATCGCCATAATGCGGTTTCAGCTACAGTATATACCAGATTAGATATATACAGCATTTGAGGTTCTGGAAATCCAGGGATAAGTCCGTATTCTTTCTGATCGTCTCTTCCTCTCCATCCCTTTTCCGTTCCTTCTCCTCGGAGGTTCTCGTAATATTTGAAAGGGATGAGATATAGATGGAGAGGTTGTCTCTCAAGAATTGCTCCATCCCCAGACCAAGATTTATACCATATGAATGAGAGGATGTTACCTCCTCAATCTCTACCAGGGAATCTGGATACCAATGCTCATACCAATTTCTCGTGTCTTTCGATATTTTAAAACCTATTCCACCAATGCCATACAGACTCGTCTTGTTTCTCTTTAATATGGCGTAATGTAGATTTCCCTCTATACCAACTGTGTAATTCGAACCCGTTACACTGTCTATCTCTGCATCGGATGAGGAATAGGCGAAATTCAGTTCCGGTGCAATTACAAACGACTCACCGAGAGGCACCCTCATCGTGAATAGAGAGGGTGTCAGGAGGTGACTACCCAGGGTTTGTCCAATTCCAAATCCTACCTTCGGCTGGGTCGCGATCACAAGGCTTAGGAGTATAAAATGAACCATATTTCCTCCTTTTGTTCAATATGGGTATTGTCAAAAACATAACCACAGATTCACCCTGTTAAATAGTTACAAAATTAAGTACAAGTAATCATCTCTTGTACTTTATTTAACAGGGGAACCACAGAGGATTAAAGAATAATAAAGAATCGCAGGAGATTTTCATCCCTCCCCTCTGTGACCTCTTATCTATCTCAAGATCCATATGGACAGAGACCTGGTCGAGACTTTTTTTATTTTAAAAGAACTTATTCAACAGGGACTTGTACGAGACTCTTAAAAGACTATTTTCTTATTTGAAAAATTTACTTTATCTCAAGACCCGTTCCAAAGGATCTGTATGGAATGGATACGGAACCGTAAAGATAG
>DFBT01000031.1:9500-10834 GCA_002366725.1 Caldifarciminota bacterium UBA3073 | reverse complement strand
CCTATTTCTAAACACCCTCTTTTTAGATCCAAACATTTCAACGAGTCCTACTGCCGGCCGTAATATGGCGCTCCCTCCTTATCTAACATGTTTACTTTGATAATCCTTTTCTTGGATACGTCATCACTACGTCGGTTAACATAAAGGTATTGTCCATTGCCCCAGCACAAAGCATAACTCTCCGGCTCCAATGCTCCAGGATACAGTGGCTCATAACTCTTATCCGGATGCACGATGATAATGGCTTCTGGTGCATTTGTTCCGACATACATATCTCCATCTGCCGAGAAAGTAACAGATAAAATATTATAAGCTGATCCAATCTCACTACTCCAACCAAAATAGACTTCATTAGCTCCCAGTTCATCGGCTGAGATGATCTCATTCCGCCAAATACATTGGTGACCGACAGAATCTCCCCCCACATACACATAGCCATCAAATACCCGCACCGCTTTAATGGAAACCGAAGGATAATCCACTGCCACTTCTGATGAAGCATCGGGTTTCACTCTGTAGATAGCGTTACCACTTCCACCACAGTATATGTTACCCGAAGGGCCAAAATCCAGATCATAGACCCCACCCGGAAGCGCGGCAAATAATTCATCCGTGCCACCCTCCGGAAGGACACGAAACATATAGTTCATAATATTAACATAATACAAATATCCTCCAGGCCCCATTTTTATAGCTGAAGCCTTGTCAAAACTGGAAGCAGCATAATCATGCTGTTCACCGTCTGGAGTAACCTTTACTACCTTTTTCCCGACAAGGGATACATAGAGATTCTCGTCTAAGTCACATGCAATGCCATAACAATCATCGTAATCATCAAAGCCACCATATTCTTTTGCGGGCAATACAAGCTTGTATGGATAATATTCGGCAAATAAGAGAGCACCATCTACATAAAGTTGGATTTTTAGTGAATCTCCAGCTACATTAGGCGCTAATACGACAAGCTCTGTATCAGTTACAGATAAATTCGTCGCTTTTATACCATTAAAATAGACATGATTTTCTTCCTTAACTGTAGAAAAATTCTCTCCATCTATTGTGACTTCACCAATAACTGCGAAAGTACCTTCTTCAGGCTCAACATTGGTGATAACGGGATCTGGTTTATACTCCTGGCCTGGATTCCAGATGCTGGGGTGTTCCTTTTCACATCCTATAAAAAAACTTGTAGGGAGGGATAATACGATAATAATTGCAAGAGCTTTATTCATTAGACACCTCCTCATAAGTATCATACTCATAGTCCCGGATTATACCTCAATAAACCACAAGATACAAAACATTAAGTTATTGAGTGTGGTCGTTATTTCCAA
>DFBT01000031.1:0-9483 GCA_002366725.1 Caldifarciminota bacterium UBA3073 | reverse complement strand
GTGAACCTGTTAACATTATTAAAAACACCAAACGGAGTGTATGAATAATCAAATGAGAACCCAAATTTCTGTAGTCCAAATCCCATAGTTAATCCACACTCATCCTGACCGGTCATGTATCCGAGACGCAAAGCCAACATATTCATAAATAGATATTCGCTTCCCAAATCGATATATTCCGGATAGGACCTCGGATGAACCGCATCCATAATAAGAAGAAGAGAATGCTTCTCACGAGGAACATCCATGAAAAAGTCAAGTGCATTCACTGAGAGGCCAATTTTAAAGGTGAGCGGCAACTGAAAGCCCTCTCTTTCAAATTTCACTTCTTCAGAAAAATTGCGTAAAGACACTCCGAAAGATAAACTTTTGAAACCAGTTCGATAAATGGTTCCAAAATCAAATGCCAAGGCTGATGCCAAGTTCTTTTTAACTCCTTCATCTGGAGCGACACTTTTTCCCAGTGATTGAGAAACTTCTTTTATCTGACCCCCAACTGAAAATTTGTCAGTTAGACATCTTGCATAACCCACACCAATGGCAATTGCTTGAGGTTTGAATATATCTGTATCAATATAACCCTCAGGATTTGCCCAGACCATTGTTCCCTGAATTTCCCCATAGTCCACCGACATGGCACTAAAACCAAACACACCATTTCTTCCTCCCCAAGGGCTTAATGCGAGACTAAAAGAATAATGCTTAATATCCCCAATCCACTGGGTATGGTTGGCTGTCATATCTACAAAAGAGGATAACCGTGCCATTCCTGCAGGGTTGTAAAAAAGTGCGCTGGACAGACCTTCAACGGTCGTAAAGGCTTCACCCATAGCAGACGCACGTGCGTCCGAGCCTACACTTAAAAACTGAAATCCAGTTTGTGCAAGCTTTTTCTGTGGGTAAACATTTGAGGTAGATACGGTAATAGCAAAGATTGCCAGGACAAAGATCAAGATTCTTTTTCTCATAATAACCCTCCGACATTAAATGTTACAAGTTAGTCCAAAATACGCGTTAACAACAAATTAAGACTGAAGACCACACCTGCCTAACGGAGGGCAGGATTGATAATTTTGCATTGTTAATGTTGAAATTATTCGTCTCTGGTCTTCAACCTCTTGTGGTTTCTTAATGCATAATCTGAGTTAATTTAATCGGTGTGTTATTGTTCATGCAAAATTACCGCACGAAGGGTATCTGATAATGTTTGATTAATTTTAACAAGTTCCACTAAATACCCCTCCTCTACAAGTTTATAAACGATACGAGTTTTTAGTTCCGGGCAATCATATACTGTCTCCAGAGGAATAGCCTTGCTTTTCTCATCAATAACAGTTCCATTTTCTCCCACAAGATTGATACTTAAATAATCATTAAAGTAAAAGACTACATTTACCCCATCGCCACCAATAAGACTATCTTGATAGAAAATATAATTCGTGTCCATATCTTCCGGGGTAACGATAGTGTAACTTACACCAGGTGTAATCATAATATTATTCGTTTCTAGAGAATCCAGGATTTCAGGGATACTATTATAGATCACAGTATCTACAACCCAGGTGGTGTCAAAATTCGTTAATAGAGATGTGGAGATAGTATCGCTCAAACTATCAAGGAGGAGTACACAGGCTTTGGCGTCCAGATCCGATATGGTAAACTCTTCCTTTTGATATTCCTCACAACCAAAAAATACAACGACAAGCAGGATTCCTAAGATAACCGGAACGCCTTTTCTGAAGAAATCAAAGGATATCATTTTTCTCTCCCTTCAGTTAACGTATGATTACAAATTTTCGAACGGCTTGTTCTCCTTTTTTGTACAATAATTCTCCAGTGACAGGGTCATTGTAATCTTTAGTTACTTCAAAGTGGGCAATATAAATGCCACTAACCACAACCTGTCGGGAGGAAGTTATTGACTCCCATGCGGCATCTCCACTCCCGTCTGTATGTTCAAGAGTCTTAATAAGGTCTCCCCTCTCTGTATAAATTTTTATCGTGCAGAAAGCGGGGATGTCTAAGAACATAATTCTATCAGGGCCACCCGCACCATATTGTATATCACGGGCCTTGATATTATATGGATTGGGAACGACTCTTATATTCGCCATCGATTTATTAGCAGGACGACGAAGATAGGCAGGCTCATTCGTCATTGTGTAAAACTTACTGCTTTCTAATGGAACCCCGGGCTCAATATCATTAGTACTCCCATCGTCAAAGGATGTGATATAATAATAGTAATCAAAACCGCGTTTGGCAGTAACATCGTCGAATCTGTCAACAATATTTGGATGGTCTGTTCCTTCTCCACAGGCGAATATCAATTCATAAGTTGAATCCGGCTTATGAATCGCACGATAGACCCTATAGCCTGCAAAATTGGGCCAGGATTCTGCATTATCAGACCAAGTTAAAGCAATACGGTCTCCTCCAGAGTTTACCTCAAACAATTCTGGAGGTGGGGGAGGTTGAGGAATATCAAAATTTGATTCATAGTTTGCAATTGCACGGTCAAATGTCTGGAATAACGAGTCCTTACCAGTATATACCCATGCATTTTTGTACTCATTCCCATCATTTGTGGTACTTCCGTCAGGTAATTCGTAGGGTCCAGTTTCCCCTTCATAGCCCCACTTGTACCATTGTCCACCGATTTCGTAACATGCCTTTCGACTTAGACCGGCAATCCCCTCTGCAAGCACAATATGGATACTATCGCCAGGTGCAAGCGTATAAGGACCAAAACCTTGTGTTTGAGAATAGCCACCGGCAGTAGGTCCCCATTCATCAACGTTTCCATCGCCTACCTCCTCAGCATGAGTTAAAGGAGGATGTCCCGCAGTCATAAACTCATACTCTTCTGCCATTTTCACTGCATTGAACTGATCGTTGCCAGAATTTAACTTATGATCAGAATCTACATACCAGGTAGTCGTTGGTTGATAGGGATCGTCCGATTTATCATTTGCAGATTTATCTGCATATATTGTTACTACTCCAACATATTGCTGAGCACCCAAGTGTCCATCGGCAGATACGACTAACGGTGCAAGGGACGTATTAGAACCAATATTAGGCTCGCCAATACAATCCCCGGCGGGACCTCCCCATTGAGAATGTTTTCCCTTCCAGGAAAATAGAGCACGGAAAGGCTCACCTACAGGTTCTCTTTGACCAATAACATCGTTCATTGTATTGCGTCCCCAACAGGCGTTTTGAGGCGTCCAGGAACAACCATAAGGGCCGGTCTCCCTACAAGGTGCATATCGATATTGAAAAAAGAAAACGACCCCCTCGAGCGTTTGGTCGTTTACGGTACCTTCTTTGTCAATAATACCTGTGTTTTTGAAGACATAATCATAGATAAAATAATTGTCGTGGTATTGACTACTGAAGGCATAGTTTCTTCTTATTATCGTAATACCAATAGAGGTATTTACCACATTGTAGAGTAATCTATCTGCCTTAAGCATTTCATCAACTTCATCCACAACATCCATATAAATAGTGTTACAAGCAGGGATACCATCCACGAGAACAAGGGGGTGATCAAAACGCCCGTTCAGCTTGAATTCCACCGGCATAGTCTCCATCTCCTCATCCAGATGTCTTGGCCCTACATGAACAACCTTATGGTTAAATGTCTTGTCTACTATAGGGTCATAGTAGTTTGTGGCGCCAATCCATAGTCCTTTAGCGGCCTTGCAATCCTGATATAGAAATTGCGCATTCCATCTCAATCCATCTTGTTGGTCTGATATGAGGTGTCTCCGTCCAACTTCCCGTTCACAGCCTCCACTTGAATACCAATCATGTAAAGAGCCTATGGCAAGCCACTTTATTTCATCGGCAATCGCAAACTCCAAGGAACCTATAAATAAGATTAAAAAGAAAACGAGCATTACTTTTACTTTCATAATATCTCCTTTTAAAAACACGAATCCTACGAGTCGACAGATTACACGAATAATTTAATCGATCTATATATCCCCTTAATTTATAAGGTATTACAAAACTTTGATCCCATTTGTGTTATTAGTATATTCGTGTAATTCGTGTTAATTAAAAATGATAATTGATGGTTAATCCGAAAAAGATGCTTCTTGGATTTAAAAAAGTGAAGTAAGTCTGGTTCGGCATATCAATGTATGCCTTTGTATCAAGGACTTCCTGTGTTCTATCTTTGTCTACTTCAACCCATTCATCTTCGACCCATTGCATATACCTTTCTGTGTTTGCATCATAATAGATAGCCTCTGGATTAGGCTCAGTTAGTATGGAAACATCGGGAACCCACTCCATAGGCTGATATTCAACCCCTTCATCGCGACAGTTCCCCGGTCGATCATCCCCAGGAATATTCCCATATCCCAATTCTTCTGCAATACTGGCGGGTAGATGCAAAGATTTCATATAGTAATCATAATCATAACCATCATAAAAAGATACCCAGGAAAAGTGTTTTGTATTGAATAGATTAAAGACATCAGCGAAAAATCTTACATCAAAATTTCCTAAGGGAAATGTCTTTGAAACTTTCAGGTCCACATTATAAAAGTCTTTCCGCTGAACATTATATCCAATCCCGGGCACATTGTTCGGGTTCCAGGTAAACCAACTTCCAGCCGTCCACGAGCTAATAAAATTAAAATGCCAGTTGCCGAAAGGTCGCTGCCCGACAAATTCTGTTCCAAAATCAATAGGTGTATGAAAATCTACTTGCGATTTGAACCTGGGTCTCGGTCTTGGCTTATACTGTGCTGGATTTTTCCTCTCATATTCACGCTGCTCCGCCGGGTTTTCATAATATTGTTTCACGCCAAAATACCCAGATGTCCCTACCCTATATTCGTAATTGGCATTTCCAGTGACCCATCTGCCAATCATTTTCGTGAAATCGATTTCAAAGCCACGAATATCTTCATAGCTTTTGTTGGTTAATCTATAATAATTTACCTTACCATCGGCACTCATATATCGAGTCCAATCTTGCTGGTTGGAAACATCCTTGTAATAAGCCGATAAGCGTAGTAAGTACTCATCAAAGAGAGCATGGTCATATCCCAGCTCATAAGAAACCGTCTTAGCAAGTGGGATAGTAGGGTCACCAACATAGTCAGCCTTATAGTTATATTCTCTGTGAACTCGATAAAGGGCTTCAGATGTAGGCATTTCTCGATAATGCCCATAGTTAAAATAGAGCTTCGAGTTTTCAGTAATCGGGTGAGATACAGCCAGACGTGGACTGAATGTAAGGTGTGCTTCTGCCTTTTTCTTGTTAATATTTGGTTCATCTTCAGGTTTGTAATCCTGTGAATAGAGACTCTTGTCAAAGTAACCTACATCATACCAATCCCCATTTGGATCGGCGTATTCTGCAATCAACCCAAGGATGGAGATGAACCCTTCAAATTCAAGTTTATCCTGTAAATAGGTGGTTAATCTAAAGGGATTTCTTTCAAATATTGACCAGTGGTTTCCTTCAGGTAGATATGCATTCCATGACCCGAACCACATATCGTAGTCATCATACACAAATTCTAACCCAGTTTTGATTTGGTTGCTGGGATTGATCTGGCTAACAAAATCAAATTTGGCTGTTACGGTAGTATACTTACTGGAATCTCGTGAAGTGCTTATTGGTCCTCCCATCGCTAAATTACCCTCGATTGAGGTAGAATATTCTTCTTGGAACCCAAACGGTGCTTCATCAAGAAAGTATCCCTCAAATATTTCGTACCTTTTTGTGGTATCCCTGTAAAGACCTGGTCCAGTATCATATCGCTTACTGTCTTCTTTCAGTTGTACCTCATAAAAAGTATTGGGATTAAGCATATGAGTGAGCCTTGCAGATATTGTATGATAAAAGCGAGATGTAGGACACCAGTAATCATTGGTATATAATCTCCATGGGAGCGTAAATCCAATTCTGTCAGTTGCATCGGCAATATCCCATGCACTGGACATGTAAGAAGTACGGCCTACTCTGGATAACGCCGTTGCGTGAGTTTCTCCATAGAGTCCTAAAACGGATAGTTTCAAAGACGGGGTAATATCGGAAGTGAATCTATTCATCCAGGTATAATCTGTTAAAGCATCTCGAGAAAGTTCCACCAGATACATATCCTGTTCGTATCTAAAAGAGGTATAAAACCGAAGATTTCCAAGGGATTTTCCAAAAAAAGGAACCGGACCACCAAATCCAAAATCAACATTGTAGTCCGGTTTTTTGATTTCTCCCTGTTTCCTATATTGCCACATAAAGACTCTTTGAGCGGCCTCCGGTGTGAGGTCGTTGGTAGGGTCATTATCGCTCAATGTACGTTCAGAGAAGGCAAGCCATCCCTCGAACTCTGGATATTGTCTTTGAGTATATTTATCCCATGTTCCACTTTTGGTTCCTGTCCAACATACATCAGGATCCAGAAAAGGGCGGAGCCAAAAGGAATTGGGGTCATAAGGAGAGAGCCCGAAGTGCTTTGCGTCAGGTGGTCTCATTTTGAATGTAATTGTTCCACCGTAACGATTTGGGTTTCCCTCTTTTGTAACCACATTCACAACACCAGACCGAACATTATGATATTCTGGGCCAAAGCCGCCTGCCTGAACTGAAATTTCCTCAACAGCACTCAGGGGAACCTGAGAAATGGGCTGATTTGTTCTCTTATCTCTCAGAACAATTCCATCGACCATAAAAATCACCTGATCTGACCCACTACCACGAATTGATAGGCCCGAAGTAATACCAACTTGAAGCCCCACAACTTCGGAAATACTTGCAGCAGGAAGCGCCTCGATTTGGTTAGAAGTTACACTCCTCTGAGTCCCTGCCACATCTTTTTGAATAATCGGACGCTCGGCTGTTACCACTACTTCTTCCCCAGACAATACTGTCGGCTTCATTTTGAAGTCAATGACAGTGGTCAGGTCAATCATAACTCGAACCTCAGTAACTGTAGAGGTCGCATACCCCATCATTGAAGCCCTGAGTCTATAGGTTCCAGGAGAAACATTCAGAATCACATAGTAGCCTTCAAGATTCGTAGCAGCCCCCATCGTTGTTCCCTCGATAATTACATTAGCCCCTGGGAGTGTCTCACCCGTTTCAGCATTGGTTACGATACCTGCAATTTTACCTGTAACACCAGCAAATGCGATTACTGGAAAGATAAGAGCAATCATAAGAAAAGAAACCCTTTTCATAGCTTCTCCTTTTTTAACAAAAAGAGCTTTTAAAAATTCAAAATTTGTAATGGTTTCTTTATATAATTATATAATAAAAATTCCATTTTGTCAAGTGGAAAATAAATTGAGAGACATAACATCCATTTGTCTCAAACCCAATCCTATTTTGGCTTTTTAAGATATAAAACATTACTATGTACTAATTTTTTATTAAAACCCACAGAGTTAAGAAGGATTTTAGAGGGTAGTGAGTAAAAACGAGTAAATTCTCCACATTATCTATCGTAAGAATATTATCCTTTTAACCTCTGCTGATTTCCCCGCAGTTAGCCTGCAAAAATATATACCCGCCGGTAATCTTACCCCTTGTTCATCTGTTCCATCCCAGACAACACTCGTAAATCGTAAATCGTTAATTGGGAATTGTTTGATAAGGCGGCCCGTAAGGTCGTAGATTCGTAAGGCGTAAGGCGTAAGGCGTAAGTGGTTTTTACTATTTACGCTTAACGAATAACGAATCACGGTAGTTTCTCTGAATGGATTTGGATAGTTCTGGAATAACCGGAGTTTGTTAGAATAGAGGGATTCCTCAATTCCAATACCGATATCAAAAAATCCCAGCACCCTTTCCATTATATTAACCCTGCTGGTCTCGGGATAAACGGTCTCAAATGGAAAGGCGAGATAAACCAATTTACCCGTCTCGGTTCCATCCCCGAATATTCCCTCATATTGAAGACCCGCACCCCGACCAGTTCCGTGATAATACAGGTTTAAAATACTACCACCGGTCGTATCGATAAAATCGGGCTGCCCAACATCATAACTACCCTGTGTACCATCATCAAGAGGATAAGATACCCCTTCAAAGATGGTCTCGGGAATACCATCTACAGAGTTGGTATCGCTATTCTCTCCCGAGTGAGCTGCCTTTAGATACTCATAATAAAAATTTCGATCGAGTGAATCCCCCGAACAGTCCAGGTCATATCCAATTTTTGAACCCGACACAAATAGATTTCCTCCACCTTCCAAGTATTGGGAGACGAGCACCTGCTCTGAATGGCTAAAGGTCGTATTCTCTACCGATTCATCACCAAAGAGATAAAACACCGCATCGTAATTCGCCAGCTGCAAAGAGTCATCAAATATGGCTTCATCCGCATAGGTGCCAAAGGCATAGCCACAGGCATCTACAGCCAAACCATAACTCATAGCAAATGGATGAGAAGGATTGTTCCACCCCCCCGTTCTTCTGTCAAATCCATCAACAATCAGAACCTTTGGCCCAGCTGATGTCAACTGTGTACCGTAGATATCGGAGAAGCCACTCTCGTTGGGTATGGCAGCGGAATCTATCGCAGTTAATCTAAAGAAGATCGCCATATCATTGGAGAAATTCACGGTCAAACTCGTCGTGACGGCAGTTAAATCATCCTCATTATAATTGCAACCCCAGGTAATCCCATCAAATGAGTGATATAGTCTGTAACCCCTCAGGTCCTCCTCAATATTTGGATACCAATCTACAGTAAGGGTGCTACCTGAATTGCCACGCACGGCTCTCAATCTCGGTGGAACGGGCGCTGTGGTATCGGATTCCACCACTGTAACTGGAACATAAGAGGTATCTGTATTTCCTTGAATATCAGTTGCATAAACGGCAACTATATAATCACCTGTGGCTATATATCTCGTATCCCAAAAATAATCACTCTCTATATGGTTTGTGACATAATAATAGTAGGTCGAGGTGTTAGAACCCGGGGCAAAGACATTATTGATATAGGCGTCACTCGGGAGGTCGTCAAACTGGTAACTCGAGAAAAGGTCTATGATTGGTGTGACAGTGTCAGACTCAAAGACCCGATAAGCCATTTTGTAAAGACCGTTGTTGTATCCACCGTAATCCTGGATGCCATCAAAGGCACGGGCAACGATATCCACCGCACCGGATACGGCATTAACAAACTGTATGTTCGTTCCATTGACATAAAATCTCACCGATGCAACGGTGGGCTTGTAGGTGTCGACAAATGGTGAAATGCCCCCCTCTCTCAAGGCATTGATGACCGGGTAACCCGATGCCCCTCCCCCATCCTTAAAATGAATATGGTTAAGCCAGTTTGTGGTACCAACGGTGTCACCGATCTCCACCCAGTCTCCCACTCCAAGGTCGGGGTTGGGTATCACATGTACAAAGGCATATTTTCCCACCCTTATCCAGGAGTTAGGGCCCGACGGGTCCAATCCAAGTATAGAACCATCTGATACCGAAAGAACATATCCACC
>DFBT01000091.1 GCA_002366725.1 Caldifarciminota bacterium UBA3073 | reverse complement strand
AGCCTGACCCCATTGCTTGCAGAATATTGAGCTGCACACCTTTCGAAGGGTGTATTGCTACCGTCTTACTTATCACAGGAGTCTGGGGCTTGCCCACTTCACCCGGTATGCCTGCTGTGGAAACGCTTACTATCTGGTAGGTAGTCCCATCAACGACAGTGTCTCTAATATCCATTCCTGGAACAGTAAATTCCACAATTGTATGGGAATCGTTAGACTCAAGGATAGTTGTTTCTGTTGTTTCTCCTGTTCCAAACTGGACCCAGGTAGCCCATGCATAACTTGAAATTGCAAGGGCAGTTATTATACAACATCCAAGAAATTTGGATTTCATATCTTCTCCTTTTTATATATAAGTTTCAAAAATCACTTTCCCATCATAACCATCTTTTTAGTTATGGCATACCCATCTGCCTCTATACGATAGAAATATACACCTTGGCTCCCCAGTTTATCTCCGTCAATGGTGAGGGTGTGAAATCCAGCACTCTTATGACCCAAATTCGTTCTAAATACTACCTGTCCGCCAAGATTAAAGATGCTGAAGGCGACTTTGCTATTCCTCGGCAGAAAGTAACTAACCTCTGTGTTCTTAATGTTCTTAAATGGATTTGGCTTGTTCTGGAAGAGGTGTATATCTGACAATAGGGATGTATCATCCGTTTCTATGCCAGTAAACGGGATGAAGTTACCGTAAATATCCAGACTGGTATCAGGAGATGTCAATCTCTGGTCTGACCAAACTACAAAATAATTTTCATTACCATAACATATACCGGGAGAGGCATCTCCATAAAATGAGAGGGGATCTTCTGCCTGAACCCTAAGATTGGCGCCAATGAGTGACCCCGAGAGTGACACAAACTGGCCATAGATTACAGCAATATAGACTCGCCAATCAAGCCATATAACAATGTGGTTCATTCTGTTTGATGCTACTGCACAGAATCTCTGGTCGGATGTATAAGTAGAAATAGGAATCTCTTCTCCTACTAATGTCCCATCCTGGGAGATAAGTTGTCCATAGATGTCCCATTCATATCCCCCCCCGCCTCTTCCATCATCCCATACCACAAGATAATTTGTCCCATTCCATGTTACATCAGGAGATTGTTGCCATGTGAAACCGATACGAAAGCTGGAATCAAGAAGAGTTCCTCCATAAGATAGCCGTTGCCCCCAGATTCTGCCATACCAGTCAGCCCAGACCACAAGGAAGTCTTCTCCATCGGATGCGACACGAGGAGCACCGTAGAAAAAGGCACTGTCAGCGCGTGCCACAACTATTATGCTGTCACCAAGCCCTCCATCCGGTAATACAAACCTTGCAAGGATATCTTGCCGGGGACAAGATGAATCTTCAATGAATACCTGTGCTACAATAAGGTAATTCTCCCCATTCCATGCTATATCCTTAATACCACAAAAACCGAGTGTATCATTTTCAGGAATGATGCAAAAACTACCACCTATGGAAGTTCCATCCTCAGAGATTAGTTGCCCGTAACGACCCCATGCCACAAGATAATTCCTGTCCCCCCATTCAACTTCTGGAAATCTTCCTCCAGTAGATATATAGAAATTATCCCCTATAAGTGTGCCCTCTTTTGAGACAATCTGACAGCCAATACCATATCCCTCCCGTCTATCCTCCCATACCACAAGGTAATTATTACCACTGAATGCTACTGACGGGGCAACCTGGTGCTCTGGTGCAACAAAGATGGGTATGTCCCCTCCTATTAGAGAGGAAGATGTGAATAATAATATAACGCCGAGCACTATTTTCTTCATAATTCATTTCTTCATAATTCACAAAATAAAAAACTTGCTCACTCCCTTGTAACCATCCTCATTAATACCCTGCGCATCATCTGACACGCAGGGCATAACTAAACGAACCTTATCCATACGGATACTGTGCACAAACCTCGCATACCTGTCTACCGACAGGTAGAGAAGAAACCACAAGAATGAATAAAAATACCCCCAACCTTGCGTATTTCAAGGATTGAGGGTATTAGAAAATTATACTCCTCGTTTATATTTGAAAGATGAAAGATGAAAGATGAACTTCATATACCTCTCTTTACCAGGTCTTAGCCCCGGGGATTAGAGGACAAACTTTATCTTGAGTTATTATTTGTATTATACACCCAAAATCCCATTTTGTCAAGGAGAAAATTTAATACAATTTTTGAAACAATTACCAAGATATTCAGTCAAAGTGTAATGAGATTGAAAAAATGCACACGAAGAAAAAGGTAAGGGTTCTTTTTTTAATTTTGACGAAACAAGGGGGGAAAGATGGGAGGTGGTGAAAGTGCTGTTGCCATTATTGGGGTATTCATACCCATCGTAGCCATCGTTATGACCATGCTCATTCCGATATTCGCATTCTATTTCTGGTATCGTGTACGAGTGCAGAAAAGCAAGGAAAGGATGTTGGCGATCGAGAAGGGGGTCGAACTTCCTCCGGAACCCCTACCCGTTGCTAAACCAGTCACGCCCCTGGATAGCCTTCGGAAGGGGTGTGTATCACTGGGCGTTGGAGTGGCACTGATAATCTTCGCATTGGTTGCCAATGTCTCCGAGTGGTTTATGGGTGGGGGATTAATTGTCACATTCGTTGGTGTGGCACTGGTCATCTGGTATCGTATTGCAACCAAAAAGGAAACGAAACAAGAGGAAGCCTGATTGAACCACATAAGAAAGGGGCGTCCGAAAAGCGCCCCTTTTGTCCATTGCATAGGAAATTATATTAGATAGTACTGTTTGTTGGGGCACTCTATGGAAAATGAGGCAGATTTAATTTCGGGAGCCCTCGCAGGTGAGGAAGAAGCCTACAGAGGGCTTCTGGATCTCTATAAGGGCAGGGTATTCAGCTTCGTGTATCGCATCGTGAGAAATTACGACGATGCCGAGGATATTACCTTTGGTACATTCGTTAGATGCTTTAAGGCATTGTCTTCCTTTGATCCCACCAAATCATTTTCTACCTGGTTATTCTCCATTGCCCACAATTTGACCGTAGACTTCTTAAGAAAGAAAAAGCAGGAATATGAGCTCCTCGATGAAAGGCTTCCGGGCGGGGATGACCTCGTTCAGGAATATGAAAAAAACGAGCAATTGGGAAGGATCGAGGGAGCACTGCTAAAACTCGCCCCCATAGACCGCGAAATAGTCATCTTCTTCTATAGGGAAGAAAAATCCTATAAGGAGATAGGAGAGATCTTAAATATCCCGGTCACAACGATAAAAACTCGTCTGCATCGGGCGAGGAAGAAACTGAGGGATTTAGTTCGTGAAAAAGAGTGAAACTTTTTCCCGATTTTTTCGTATTACATAGTAATGAGACACAAAGAGATTGAAATACTGATACAAAAGAGTCTGGACCATGAGACCAACGGAGAAGAGGAGAGAACATTGCAACTCCACTTATCTCGTTGCCCCACGTGTCGACAATTTTACCGAGAGCTAATGCAAACAGAGCAGGCACTCACCGGGCTCATTGAATTTTATCCACGGCAGGATTTCGATGACAGGGTGCTGAGAAAACTCGGACTCGCGAGATCTTTGGTTTGGGCAAAGGCGGCAACGGTCCTGGCTGGTGCGTGGTTGGGGTCGGTTCTGTTTTTGTTGTTTTCTCCCCTGACAGAAGAGTTTTTTGGACGCGTTCTGACATCGGTGCCCGCACTTGCTCGTTCAATCGGCAAAATTCAGTTTGCCATCTCTACATTTAGTCATGTTCTCATACCGTTTGCCAAAAACTTCAATTACGCATTTCCCATTATTGCATTGGTCTTCACAGTGCTTCTGTTGTATTTCTTTAGTAGAACAACGAAAAAGGAGGTAATATGCAGGGCATAATAGCAGTAATTCTCCTGCTCACGCAGATATCGGGTCACACAACCGGGGGCATCGACAAGGGGTCAGTGCCATTTGCGGGATGGATGCCAGAAATGGTTGTAACCGCTCAAAGATATAGGGTGGAAGACGATAAACCATTGTGCGTCAGAGATGCAGTTTATCGAGACGGCGAGAGTTATGCCTCTTATGTAGACTTTGACAGGGCACCGCTCCTTGCCTACGCGCAGCACGACAACGAGTCTGATTTCTTTCTCTGTGGCACCACCGTGGGCGGTGATCTTGATGTGCTTTCGAGGGACACTATAAGGGAGGATGTTACCGTAAAGGGTGGTAACGCAAGGGTCGACGGACTAATTGAGGGCGATCTCGCCGTTATGGGCGGCAATGCCATTGTAAAGGGGACCGTTGACGGCGATATAGCGATTTTCGGGGGAAACCTCGATATTCTGGGTGGTGTCACGGGAGATGCCGCTATTTTTGGTGGTAATATACATAATAAGGGAACTATCGATGGAGACCTTTTTGTTGTTGGCGGGACAGTTTCACTCGATTCCGCTTCGGTAATTGGAGGTGATATCAGCACCGTGGGTGGCAGTGTTGTCCGCGATGAAAATGCCTCCGTCGGCGGCGAAATACAATCACTCGAGCTCGGAAAACTAAATAAACTTTTACCGCGACTCACGAGGGCTATAAAATGGCCCGGAAGGTTCCCGGGCTTGGGTTTGTTCACGGGATTATTCTCAGTAGCTGCCTTTATCGTGATTTATGTTATCAATCTCTTGCTGCTTCTCATATTCCCGGGGGCGATAGAGCGGATCGTTAATAAAATCCGAGACAGTGTGTGGATTTCAGTAGGCTCTGGTATTGGTATCGAAATCTTATTCGTTCCGTTGATCGTCCTGTTTGCCGTTTCGATAATCGGCATCCCGATTATTCCACTTTTTGCCCTCGCCGTTTTGGTTGCCATGTTATTTGGGTTTTCTGCGAGTTCGGTTATTATTGGCGATAGGATTAAGAAAAGTCTGAAATGGCATACAAACAACCGTATCGGTATCTTCAGTCTGGGTTGGGTGGCAATAATGGTTATTCCAATCCTTGGGTTATTTTTACGGGGACTCGGTGCCGTTGGATTAATTGTATTTTTCCTGGGGATAGCTATTCTATATGTGGCGGCGACAATTGGTTTGGGTGCGGTTATCTATGCATTGATAAAGAGAGAAAGGCGCGGGTAATTCCTTCGGAGAGAGCAAAATTTTCAAGGGATATGAGAACTGTGCAGTTATTAACTGGGTGTCAAATTCAATTTGGCACCCAGTTTTACTTTACATCGAACTCTATTCCCTTTTTTTCTTGATTGTATAGGAAACTATACATTTACAGGGATTGAAAGAGATCATTCACAGAATCCTGCGGAAAAGAGATTTTAGATTTTTATTTGTCTGTGTTTTTCTGCGTTTACCCCGTTAAATGGAACTGTTTCAAGAACGCTCTGATATTTATCGTTACATTATTTAACGGGGTGAATCTGTCCCGCTTTCTTCGGGATCCCGCCAAAGGCGGGACGTCCAATTTTTTCTTGAATGCATGGGAAACTATAGTTGATAGTATTTTTGGCGCTCGGATATTCTCGTCACCCTAAAGGGTGACCGACCAGAGCTGGTGGGGCACTCTTCAGAGTGCCGATATATTTTTCTTGACGGATAGGAATTT
>DFBT01000040.1 GCA_002366725.1 Caldifarciminota bacterium UBA3073 | reverse complement strand
CATAGGGAAGGTACATCTCGCATATATTCCAGATGAGAACAGGATTACGGGATACTCCTCTCTGGTAAGACTTGTGGAGGTCATGGCAAAGCGTCCACAGCTTCAGGAGAGGCTCACGACAGATATTGCAGAGTTGATAATGGAGACCTTGAAACCAAAAGGGGTTCTCGTTGTAATTGAAGCACAACACCTCTGTATGGCGATGAGAGGTGTGAAAAAACCGGGACATATTGCCGTTACATCTGCAATGAGAGGGATAATGCGCAAACCCGCCACGAGAGCAGAGGCATTTTCACTCATAAAAAATGCGAGGTAATGGCTATCGGGCGATCAAGCTGTCGGGTGATCAGGTTATTTGGTAATTGTAGGAGCGACTTCCTGGTCGCGATAATACGGCATAGGGTTATTTATCCTTTTTCTTTGTAAAACACTACAATCTTTAATCTTTCAATTTTCAATCTTCAATATTCAATTGTCAATCTTAGTATGGAGATAGAACTGCTCAACCCGATCGATTTGGATGGGGCAAGAAGGGAGATTTCCACGGTAGACCCCGATGAGGCGGCGATTGACATTCTCACGGAGAAGACACTTTACCTGAATATTAAAATCAAGGGTATTTCTGCCCCCGCATGCAACATATTGAAGCAGACTGCAATATCTGTTGGCGCGGATGCCTGCATCCCGAGGGTCGCACTCACGGGCAAGGGAAAAGATCTCTCGCTGATCCTCTCCGGGAATCTGAGGGAGATCGCAAAAGTGGCAGATAGGCTGAAGGGACAGGCATTTGGTTTATCGAGACTCTCTCCCAAACTTGCAAGAATTGTAAAATATTCATTCCTTTCCCCCGCGCCCATCAAACTGAAAAACAGCACCCTGGATTTCTCTTCCCCAAGAATTTGTGGAGTATTAAACTTGACTCCCGATTCTTTCTATGACGGTGGACTATATACGGAAAAGGAGAAAGCGATAGAGAGGGTCTATCAGATGGTAGAAGATGGCGCGGATATGATAGATGTGGGCGGAGAATCTACGCGTCCCGGGGCATTACCCGTCTCCACTGAAGAGGAATTAAAGCGGGTTCTGCCGGTCATTAAATCTCTGAAGGTAGATGTTCCCCTCTCGATAGATACATATAAGGGCGAGGTGGCGAAGGAGTGCCTCGAGGCGGGATGTCAGGTCGTAAATGATATAACGGGGCTCACATTTGATGAGGAGATGAAATCTGTTATAAAGAATGTGGACGCCGCCTGTGTCATAATGCACATGAAAGGCACACCGAGAAATATGCAGGAGAATCCCGAATACGGTGATTGTGTCTCGGAGATAATTGCCTGGCTCTCCGAAAGGGTAAAAGAGGCCAAAAGTTTTGGCATCGACAAGATTATGATAGACCCGGGTATAGGTTTTGGGAAGAGAAACCCGGAGGATAACCTCGAGATACTTAGACGGTTGAGAGAGTTTAAGTTGCTCGGACTGCCGATATTCGTAGGTGTTTCAAGGAAGTCATTCATAGGAAGGGTGCTCGGTGTAGAGATGGAAGAAAGGCTCTACGGGGGACTTGCAGCCTCGATAATCGCCCGCCTCAATGGTGCAAACATAATCCGCACACACGATGTGAAAGAGACAAGCGAAGCCCTCTCAATGGTAGATGCGATAAATGGGAGGAAATAACCACTGAATTTCATAAGAGAGAATGTCCTCCTCTGTCCCCTATCATAGTTACTTATTTTTTTCTCATTTTGCTCCCCTTTAAAAGATGAGGAGATATTATGTCGTTTCTTTTTCTCTGTGCAAACATAATAATATTTCTTTCAACCCCCAATCCCGACACGACGAAACCCATTGTCGATACTCTTCACTACTCGATGGAAACAATAGAGTGGGAAGCATTTCCCGTCCATACCGTGAGAGACATTCTCATTCTTCAACCCGGGGTCGTAGACTGCGGGGGTGACCTGCATATAAGGGGAGGGTTTGCGGAAAATATAGAGTACTGGCTCGATGGCGTGCCGCTATTTATAACCAACTTACCATTGGAGAGTGTAAGAAAGGTGTACATAACTAAGAATCCCACTTCTGCTCGATACGGCAGGTCAAATGTGGTTGAAATAGAAATGAAAGAGAGGGGAAAATTTGGGCGATGGTCAACGGGCTTTGATGAAGGTATGAATACATACGAATTGAACATAGGTGGGACTCTTTATGATAAGATAGGATATTCACTTATGGGCTATACAAAATCGAGAGATTACGAGCGCTCTTATATTTTCGATCTTTCCAATACGGATATGGACCTATACTACCTCGTGGGAAGGATGAGCTACGATGTCTCTCCATCTACCAATATCGGCATTGGATTAATAAATGTAAGGGGACAGGGAGGATTATATACTACATTCCTGGGTTTGCCGTGGGCCGGTGCTGAAAGGGGTGATAACGGAGAGAAATATAACCCCGATTGGTTGCGGTCAAGCTGGCTGGAAAAAGGCAAACAATTTTATGCTTATTTTCAACATAAGAGTAACAATATATCTTGCAATATAAGATATATGCATTATACCCAGCATGAGATTATCGGAGAAAGAAATCTCGAATTTGACGAAAAAAAACATTTCTATGAGGATATAAAATTCGAGCCCTGGTGGATGTATGCATACCATCCTCAGGAATATTTACCTGCTGGTTGGGATGAAAAAGATGAAAATGGCGAATATATATATCCTCATGGTGTACCTTATATTTTTAGATTTGGTTCTCCGGGGTTATGGCACGAGGTTAAAAGAAATATTAATCTGCTGAACGCCGACTTAGAGACAGAGTTAACGGACTGGGCAGCATTGAGTATTGGTGGAGAAATTAAGAAATACGAGATAGGCAAAGATATGGCTGATTACATTTATGTAATGCCTGCGATGGACTCAGTTACATCTGGGGGTGACACAATAAGAGTTGTTCGCCCGGAATATAGAGATATAAAGTATAACCTTTACTGGGAAAAGTATGAAAGAACTCCGGAGTGGTGGAATTGCTGGCTTGATCTGACACTCCATAAGGGAAAAATTACATTAACTTCGGGTATAAGTGTTGATTATTACAATCCCAGAACCTGGAAATATCGAGACCCGTTAAGACCTCTTAATCCAGATCGCACTCCTGATACTGTTACCGCTGAGTCTGATTGGGGGATAAATCTAAATATATATCTCACATATATTTTCACAAATAAGATACTGATCGGCCTGGGATATAACCAATTTCACCTGAATGCTTCCCATCTGTTCAACCTCAATAGCATTAATTTTTATCCATTCGACTACGCCATAAATTTTACACCCTTCAATTATACGGTGAGGGAAAATACGATACTTGGTTTATCGCAGGTCAAACAGTTTGAGGCACGGGGAATCTATTACCCAGTAGACGGCGTTTCTCTCACTCTTTCTATCTTCAGGAAAGAAATGTACAATTTGCCTAAAAGTGTCTTTCTCCCTGCTTCACCCGAGCCTTATTGGACATACCAACTTGAGAGCTATGGAAGTGCTGATGGTATGGAGATGGCATTATACTACTACTCCACATGGGGTATTTTGTGTTATTCTGCCTATACCTTGCAAAATTCGAGACTTAACACTAACCTTGCCTCTTATTTTTATCCGGGTACTTTCCAATATCTTATGGCGGGCCCTATCAGATATGAAAAGCCTCCTTCACCGTGGGACCGACACCATAATATCATTTCCCTCATAGCTAAAAAGATAGATAAGGGATGGTCGATCGGGAAATTAAACCCTTTTGAGGACCTTACCTTGTCGGCTGTATTCAAGGCAAATAGTGGATTGCCGTATACCAAGACAGATAAGTTTGGGAATATTTTAGGCGAAATAAATGCGGAGCGGATGGGCTGGAATTATGTCACAGACCTTAAGGTGACAAAGGGCGTTAAGGTTTCGGGATTAAATCTATCTGTTTTCCTGGAGGTCACCAATCTCTTTAACACAAAGAATGTCCTGAATGTATATCCATACACAGGAAAACCAGATAATAATGAAATGTTATGCAATTATGAAGATTATATTGAGGGCACATTTCCTATAACATATATTGAGGAGGGGAAAATTCCCGTTGGAACTTATGGCAGTGCAGATGAAAGAAGGGATTTAGATGGCGACGGTTTTATTACTACCGACGAGTGGTATGAGAGCTATGTCAATGCATATACCGATTATATGAACGACCCCTTTAATTATGGTCCACCGAGAAAGATCGGCATAGGTGTGCAGTTGGAGTGGTGATGCAGAGGAACTGGATGGCGATATTGTTATTCCTTGCCTTCGGGTGTGCGATGGATGAATATTCTGTATCACCGGGCAAGCCAGTCCTGCCACCAGTATATATAGATGAGGTTGATCCATCCTGGTCACCAGATGGTGAGAGGATAGCCTTCGTTCGGGAGAGAGAGCTCTCATATGCCCAGAAATTCGACACCACCATCGTAAATATCACCAATGGAACATTCCCGAACTGGTTTGAAGTAGACAGTATAACTTATGTTACTTTCGACAGCAATTATGTTTCTATTCGTGAGATGTGTCTTTCCACGGGCGAGGAAAGGGAAATTTTCAGAATATTCCCCGAGGATCTGGGATTCTTGCCGGAGACCGTACCAGAAGACCTGTGCCGGGATGTGAAACGATACCGAGATTATCTCCTCATAGAAGATGGGGCATCGAGAATATGGCTCGTCTCCCTCGATGATAGTTCATTCGCATTCTTAAAAGAGGGAAGATGTCCCGATTTCTCGCCCGATGGCGGGGAGGTTGTCTATGTGAATTCGGGGATTTACATGCTTACCCTCGAAGGTGGTACTACCGCAAAGGTAGTATCTGAAGGTGATAGTCCCGTCTTTTCACCGGATGGCGATAAAATAGCCTATACACACGAAAGATGGATATATACAATCACACCAGGGCAGGTTGGATTAACAAGATTTCCTCTGCCTTCGACCGTCTCACATCTTGCCTGGTCGCCCGACGGGGACTGGATCGCTTATAGACGGGATGATAACGGAGAAATTGAAGCATTATCCCCTTACCTCCCCCACGAACCCCATAACTGAGCAAACTAAGATTTCCCAAAAGTCACTTTAACAGGGTAAGAGAGATTCTTTTCTGTTTTTTAATATCTAACAGGGACTTGTAAGAGACCCTTAAGAGACTTATTTTTTATTTCGAAAGAACTAATTTAACAGGGACTTCCTACCTACCGGTAGGCAGGTAAGAGACCTGTAAGAGACAATTTATTTTTAATTTCAACAGGGATTGTCCGAAGGATCCCGTGGATAAGAGAATTTTAAGAGATAAAGAGTATTGGTCTTGATAAGGACCACAAAGTTAAGGTTATTGGTTGTAAGGAGTTTGATTAACTTATTTCTCTTTTCTTTTTTTTAATTCTATTTCTATATATTTATTCCAAATCAGAATTAAAACAATTGTTTGTAGAATAAGGAATTAGAGACGGGATTAATTTCAAAGAAAATAGAGGGTTTTTTTCTTGACTTTTATTATTTTAAGTGATATAATTATAGTTGAAGAACCGGTTATTCTGGAATGGCAATTAAGTATGAAGTTGATAGAATCTTTCTTGTTAAAAAGAACTAAATATGGATAAAAAAAGTATTAAAAAATTAGACATAAATTTCCAAAGAACCTGCTCTTGTCCGGATAGTCATATAAACTGTATTACAGCTAAAGAGTGGGTTCGAAACCAGGTCGCTGTTTGGGAATTATACTATGAAAAAAGAGACATTCGAGACAAAGACATTCATCCAGCTGTATTCCCAATTGCTCTACCTAAAAAGTGTATTGAACTGTTCACCCATGAAGGAGAATTAGTACTTGATCCATTTTTAGGCATTGGCACTACCCTTCTTGCAGCACGTGATTTAGCAAGGAATGCAGTTGGTTTTGACTTAAATAAAAAGTATATCGATTTTATTAAGAAAAGACTTTCTCAGTTAGAGATAAAATATGATAAAACAAAACAAGTTGCGATATACGATGATGCGATAAATATCCCAAAATACTTTGATAAAGGTACTGTTTCTTTATGTGTTACATCACCCCCATATGCTAATATGTTAAACCACAAAAGATTAAATAAGAGTATTCGTAGCGACCTCCGTAGAAATAAACACTTCAAAAAAATTCAGCAGTATTCAAATAATCCACGAGATCTCGGAACTATGAAGATTAAAGAGTACATAGAAGCACTTGCGGAAATATACAAAGGAATATTACCTCTATTAAAACCAAGGGCTCATTGTGTGATTAATATTAATGATTTATGGGAAAACAATCATAGGTATCCTACGCACAGTTATATTATTGAAGCCATGGAAAAAGTTGGTTATGAACTTAGAAATATAATTATATGGGATAAAAGAAATTTAGTAAACAAGGTAGGCATTTTTGGTTGGCCAAGTAATTACATTACCCTCAGTACAACTTTTGAATATATACTTGATTTCTGGAGGCCATAATTAAATATCCTGAATTAATAAAAAAATTAAAAGTAATAAAAGAAATGGGATATGTTAAAACCCATAGAGCGGGGAATACAGGTATTGGAAAAACACTGGAAGATCTTTTGGGTATAAAGGAAAACAATGTACCAGGACCAAATGCTGCAATGATTGAATTGAAATCAGCAAGGAAGAACGCCTCAAGTATGCTTACATTGTTCACAAAGTCCCCCCTTCCTCGAAAAGCAAACTCTGTTCTACTTGAAAGGTTCGGCTATGAGTCTACACGTAGAAATAAAAGAAAAGAGTTACACACCACAGTAAATGCAAAAACATATAATCGACTTAAAGGGGAAGCTGGGTTTAAGATTGACGTAAAAAAAGAAAGAATAGATCTTATAACTACTGAAAGAGAAGTTTTAGGTTATTGGGATAAAGAAACACTAAAAAAGTCTTTTGAAA
>DFBT01000122.1 GCA_002366725.1 Caldifarciminota bacterium UBA3073 | reverse complement strand
TACTGAAGAAAAACTGAAACTTACGATTGTTCTGCTCTGCTCGTTAATTTTTTTTAGAATGTCGATATCCCTCTCAATTAGCGTTGATTTCGTAAGCATATGTACTGGAAGATTGTGTTCATATACGAGCTCGAGCGCTTTTCGAGTTAATTGATACTTCTTTTCAAGCGGTTGATAGCTATCACCAACGCCGCCACCCACCATAACAAAGCTCCGCTTGAAGGGGGTGCGTTTTCTCTTTGGGTCCAACTCTCGTCGTAAAACCTCTATGGCATTTACCTTCACAGTGACATCTTTCCCGAACTCGCCATTCACATAATAACCCTCCGAACGCCCATCACAATAGACGCAGTTGTGGATGCATCCCCTGTATAAGTTCATTCCGTAACGAGAAATAAACCACGAGTCGATTTTTTTGTGCTTGCGTAATATGGATTTTGCCTCAATTTCCCTGATACTCATTTCTCTTATGTATCTTTCTCTCTATTTCATTGTTCAAGATTTTCGTATTTTTCCTCTGTTCATTATCCACATTGGCTTTCACTTCTTTCTCAACTTTAACTCGATTTCTTCTTTGAAAGCTATTTCATTAAGAATCTCTTTTAGAGCCCTGGCTCTTATTTTAACATCGTCTGATTTTTCTACTTTATCTAACGATTTTTCTAAGCTTTCTATTGAAAGTAAAGCTACAGCAATACAATAAAAACTTTTTGACCTTCCTTCGTCAAAATGTTCCAGCATTGTCTTAAGCAATGCAATCCGTTTTTTCTGCTGCTCTATGAATTTCTCCATGCCGTGTTCTTTAATAAAGCTTGAGTTTGGCATGACTTTTTTGTAAGTTAAAAAAGAGTCATATTTTCCAGCATCTTTAAACTTTGGGCAGGGGAATTCGTTACATTCAGCACAGACTTCAAGGCTCTTTTTCTTCACGCAGCAGGTAATGAACGGACAGGATGGATGGTTACTAAAAAAATCGGGACCGCAGCACCCGGGACATCTTGAGGGACCTTTAGTATAATATCTCGGGCATAAGCCACAATCCAAACCGCAGCATCCGAGAGTGGGATAGGTCTTAATTGGATGTATATTCATATTGCACTTTGCACAGGTCTTTCACCTGTTGACCGTTCTGCTGTAAAAAAGAAGCCAAGAACTGTGGCTTAAGGTGTAGCTGAATTGGTTGTGCAAAAAGTTGAAGCATTGGTAGTCGCAAGCTTTAGCTTGCGTGCATAAGGTGCAATTTCACAGAAATTACGCAACTTATCCAAAGGATCCGTATGGAAAAGTTGCGGCTACCAGATCAAGACAGTTAATCCCCGCGATGGGCCAAAAGGAAGATGTGGACACCAAATAACCCACTCCCAATGTTCCAGTATAAACTCTTACTTATATGCTTTACAAACGGGATTCCCAGGGGCTTCGTATACACCTTATCGACAATAAAACCAGCGTGCAGAAAGAGAGAGGTAAGGCACTTTGGGTCGAATTCACGAATATGAAGCAGGTCATACAAATAGTTAAAACCCGTGACCGAAGACTTCAGCTTGTGGAGAAATGCCCACCTATTGGGGGTGGAGACCACGACCCTGCCGCCACTTTTTAATAATTGCCTTATCATATGCAAAGTGTGGAGCGGGTCCGGTAGATGCTCGATCACCTCTATCATAGTTACAGCATCGTAGTTCCCGTCTTCGATATCATCCACACTTATACTCTTAAATGATATATCGGGATATGAGGAAGATGCGAGCTCAATCGCCTTCTTATTTATATCTATACCAACAGGAGTGACCCCATAGTTCCTCTTCAGGATGTAACAGAACTCCCCCGTGCCACATCCCATGTCGAGGATTCTCTCGCCTCTCTGCGGGGAGAGAATCCTTAATATCTCCGCGAACTCCCAGTTGTCGTAATCCTTACGATGGAGTACTGCGTATCTATATCCGTATTCCATAGTAATATCAAAAATCAAATATTAAATATCAAAATTTTTAGCCACACCACGAAGGCACTAAGACACAAAGTCTTGGTTATCGGTAATCAGTAATCGGTTATCTGTGGTCTGTAGTCTGCAGTCTGTTGTCTGCTTGCCTCGTTGGCGTGAAACGACTTGACAGGGTGGCCTCTCTTTTTGATTTTTGATTTGTAATTTTGCATTTTACATTTTGATATTTGCAATTATACTAATCCCTTAGAACGAGCCTTATGTCATCTCTCGTTATGCCACCCGTTATGTAGAGAATAAGTACATATATAATCGCGCCAATGAACACAAGCAATATAACATTCAGCGTCCTCAAGAGGTAAAGGGAGATGCACATAACGGCAGAGGCAAATGCAGGTCTTACAATATACGGCAGTATTGGAACCTTCACTATCCTGACAAATGCACGCCGCATAAGAAGAACCATGAGTATCTCGGAGCACACCGTCGCCACTGCCGCCCCAGTCATACCCAGGGTTGGTATCATAAAGATGTTAAGAATTATATTTGCAGCTGTTCCCGTCACCATAGCAACGGCATATTTCTTTTCCTTCCCCGTGGCGATGAGTCCCTGGGTGTATATACTGCCAATGGTCGTAATTGCCAGTGCCCATATAAGAATCTGCAAGACGGGGGCAGATGATGTGTATCCTTCCCCGTATATAAGCCGCATAATGGGCAGGGCAAGTACGGTCCCTCCGGCGCTTATTGGAAGAACAACTATTATAACCGCCTTTACAGCTATGGATAGGATACCATCGAGTTTTTCCCTTGATTCCTTGTAATATCTCGATATGAGGGGAAGAATAACCATCGAAAACACCCTGTCTATAAGTAGGAGAAACATCAGTAGTTTGTATGCCGCGGTATACAGACCCGCTTCTATTGTGCCCCTCATAAATCCAAGCATCGTTATGTCAAAATTGAAATATATCTGGGTCATTATACTTCCTATGCCTATTGGTAAGGCTCGCCTTAGAAGGTCCCAGCTCCCGATTTCCAACTGCGGATTCACGATCTTTAATTCCCTTCTGCTCGTTGCCGCAAGCCCCAAAAATAATGTTGACAGGACACCTCCCCCAAACCAGAAAAAGGGAACGAGATTAATATCTTCGATGGACTTTACGAACACAAGAACGGCGAAAAGATAAAAGCCACAGGCTATAACGGATGAAATGCCTATACATTTCATCTCCTCTATCCCCCTGAAGAACCAACCAACTGAAAGGGCATAGGGAAATAGAGCAAGGCAGTAGAGGATGATAAGCGGCCTCACCCTTGCCATGGTGGGTATGAGAAACGATAATACCGTGATTATGATGAAGGCGGCTACGGCGAGGATAAATCTTAATGGAATGATCTTAAATATATAACTCCTGGAAAGAAGAGGGTTCTTTGCCACCTCTCTTGTGCCGAGACTCGATAGACCGGGGTCCATGAGGAGAAATGCATAACCGAGGAATGTAAAGGCGAAGCTCATCTCTCCAAACCCATACGCACCCAGTACCCTTGCGAGCCATATCGTGGCGAAAAAACCAAGGACACGAGAGAGAACATCGCCAGAGAAAACGAAAAAGATGTTCTTTGTAATTTTTCTCACTATCTTATGTATCCTAAGACCCTAACCACAGATCAGCACACCTGCCTGCCGTCAGGCAGGGATGTTCACAGATTATATATTTAGACTCCTGTCTACCGACAGGTAGAGAAGACTACAGACCGAAGACTACAGACCGAAATAACAAATAAATGCACAAAGAAATATAAAAGGTCTCATGTCTTTGGTCTTATGTCTCTGGTCTTTAATCTCTTGTCCATACGGATCTTGAGATGATAATCTCGTGCAATCTTGTCCATTCCATACGGATCCTGCCCATATCCATACGGATCCTGTGGACGGGTCTTGAGATGGAACGGATCTTGAGATGGTTTATCAACGCATAACCCGAGATAATTTCTCGCAGTATTCCATTTCAATCTATATCTCCAAGTCTTTCAACATTTGTTATCTCTGCGTCGGGGAGTATCTTCTTAATCAGACCCCTGAGAACTTTGCCCGGACCCACCTCTATAAATTCACTCACACCGTATTCCCTCATAGCCATAACACAGTCCACCCATCTCACGGGTGATAATATCTGCTTTGCAAGGGCGTCTTTTATCTCGCTAACATCCTCTGTTAACTTACCGGTGACATTCGGAGCAACGGGTATCTCGGGCTTTCTGAATTCGATCTTTGACAACACCCTGCCGAATTTCTCAAATGCAGATTCCATAAGTGGGGAGTGAAATGCCCCCGAGACCTGCAGTCTTATCACCCTCTTCGCCCCCAACTCCAATGCCCTTGCGTATGCCTTATCTATTGCATCTAATCTGCCCGATATTACGGTCTGTGAAGGAGAATTGTAGTTAGCAATAATAACCCCGTCTATCTTCCCAACTATCTCCTCTATTCTGTCTGGGACAAGTCCAATAACGGCACACATACCTCCCGGATTCTTCTTCCCCGCCTCAGACATAAGTTCTCCCCTGAATCTGACGATATGAAGTACATCTTCAAACGAGAGCACACCACCCGCATAAAGGGCTGAATACTCCCCAAGTGAATGGCCCGATACGCAGGCGGGACTTACTCCCTTCTCCTTGAGAAGTTCGAAACAAACGATGGAGTGCAAAAGTATGGCGACCTGGGCGTTTTTTGATTCTCTCAACTCATCCTGTGGCCCGTTAAAAAGTATATCTGTTATACACACACCGAGAGCCTTTTCCGCCCTTTCGAAGAGTCCCCTTGCCTTATCATTCCCGTCGTACAGGTCCTTTCCCATACCGACATACTGCGAACCCTGTCCCGGAAAGACAAACCCTATCATAAATCCCCCTTGATTTTTAGCCACTGATTATAACAAAAAAAGTAATTAGGTTATTGGGTAATTAAGTAATTAAAGAACACGCCTGGAAACAATGACCACACTCAATTATTCAACTACTTAATGGTTAGTATCTTGTGCTAATCTGTGCCTATCTGTGGTTAATGCCTATTCTAAGATAATTTTTCTAATCCGTTGTACCTACAATCTAAATCTCTCTCCAAGGTATATCCTTCTCGCCTCCTCGTCATTTACGAGCTCATCCGTTTTGCCGGATAGGAGCACCTTGCCCTCATATATTATATAGGCACTATCGGTTATCTCCAGGGTCTCTCTCACATTGTGGTCCGTTATGAGTATACCTATTCCCATCTCTCTCAATCTCATTATAATATCCTGAAGGTCGCTTCTTGCAATGGGGTCAATACCCGTAAATGGTTCGTCAAGAAGCAGGAACGAGGGATTTGTGGCGAGTGCCCTCGCAATCTCCACCTTTCTTCTCTCCCCTCCCGACAGCGTGAATGCCCTATTTTTCCTGACCTTTTCAAGATCGAACTTACTTACGAGCTCATCTGTCCTCTTAAATCGTTCATCCCTGGGAACCTTTAATATCTCCAGTATAGCCAGGATGTTCTCATCCACGGTAAGTTTGCGGAAAACTGATGCCTCCTGGGAAAGATAACTGATACCCTTTCTCGCCCTGAGATGCATTGGCAATCTCGTTATGTCCTCATCATTGAGATATACTTTACCGTCTTCCGGCGGCACGAGACCCACTATCATGTAAAAAGTGGTGGTTTTACCCGCCCCATTAGGTCCAAGAAGTCCGACTACCTCACCATCTTTTACCTCAAGTGAGACCTCATCAACCACCCTTCTTCTACCATATACCTTTACAAGACCCTCTGCTTTAAGAACAGCCATAATTCCTATAAGTTTAAAAGAAAAAACCCACCTCTGTATTATACATTATATACGGAAAAATGTCAAGGAAAAAATTGGACGCACCTGCCTGCCGGTAGGCAGGGATTGACGCAGATTAACCATGATTTCTTTATTATTGTGTTTGTCAGGAGGGATGTCATTGCGAGGGATGACATTGCTCGCCCCGTTAGATGCAAAGCTATCTAACAGGGCGAGGCGAAGCCGAAGCAACCCCCGAAGCAACCCCCGAAACAATCCCTTCCCGACACATACTCGACACCATGACTTATTGTATACCTTCCTATGCAGTCAAGTAAAAAAGTTAACCACTCAATCCGTTGATCTTCATCGAACTTATCTGATTGCTTATTATGTCATCGGATTAAACGGATTACGCAGATTAAATTAAATATCCTTTTTGAAATCAGTTTAATCTGTTTAATCCGTTGACAATTATTCTGTTTAATCAGTTGTTTCGGATTAAATTTTTTTGAAATCCGCTTAATCCGTTGACTCACATCAGTTGATTTTTTTCTTGACAGGGATTTCCTACCTGACGGCAGGCAGGAAAGAGGTTGGAAGAGATTTTTTAACAGGGACTCCTACGAGACTTGGATGAGACTTTAAATATAAAAATTAGTTCGTCTCTTAAGAGTCTCTTACCTGCCTACCGTCAGGCAGGCAAGTCACTGTTTAACTTTTCCTAACTTCTTTGTGTCAAATGTTTTATAATCGCCAAATTTTATCTTTTTCTGGTATAATAGAACAGGGACTTTAACCTAACCTGTTTAAGCGGATCCTTCGGATACGAGATTTTAAAGAACCTTAATTCTTGGTTTTAAGTCTTTGGCCTGCTTGCCCCGTTGGAGCATAGCGACTTTATGGGGCGGTCTTATGTCTGAATCAGCCGTCTCTTTAGCGTCTCTTAAAAGTCCCTGTTGAATTAGAAATCTCTCACAAGTCTCTGTCATTTTTTTCTTGACAATTACGAATTTATGTGGTAAAATAAACAACCATGATTGATGGCGTACTCATAAAAAAATTACGAGTGATTCCCGACGAAAGGGGCAGATTGACGGAGGTATTACGCTCCGATGATGATCTGTATGAGAAATTCGGGCAGGTCTATGTAACCACCGCCCATCCCGGTGTGGTAAAGGCCTGGCACTTCCACAGGATACAGTCTGATAATATGGCGGTCATACACGGTATGATGAAGGTGGTGCTATTTGATGGGAGAGAAGATTCAAAAACAAAGGGAGAGATAAATGAATTCTTCTGCGGTATTCACAATCCCATTCTCATTCATATTCCCCCGCTCGTGTATCACGGGTTCAAGTGTATATCTGAATACGAGGCGATTGTCGTGAATATACCGACAGAGAAATACGACTATAAAAATCCCGATGAATACAGGATAGATCCCTATGAGACCGATATACCTTATAATTGGCGAAGGAAGGATGGGTAAGGAATCAATGCAAAATTAGCAATGAGCAATTAACAATTAGCAATGGATAACGGCGTACAGACAATAATTTTGAAATGCTAATTGTTAATTTTAACTTGTTTTTTTATCATGAACTTATTGGTCACGGGCGGAGCCGGATTTATTGGAAGCAACTTTGTAAGAAAAGTGCTCTCAAAGGATAATGTAAAGGTGACCGTGCTGGATGCCCTCACATATGCGGGAAACAAGAAAAACTTTTCAAAGGAAATATGGCACAATCCAAATTTCACATTTGTAGAGGGAAATATACTCGACCGAGATCTCGTATATCGCATTATGGGCTCCCAGGATGCGGTTGTTCACTTTGCCGCATATACACATATAGACCGTTCAATCGATCTCTCTGACCCGTTCATCGATACGGATTTCAAAGGGACACATGTACTGCTCGAGGCGGCAAAACACACCGGTATAGGCAGGTTTGTGCATATCTCTACATCGGAGGTCTATGGAAGTGCTGTGTATACACCGATGGATGAAGAACACCCAATGAGACCACAGAGTCCGTATGCGGCTGCAAAGGCGGGGGCTGATAGACTGGTATATTCCTACTATACTACATACGAGCTTCCCTGTGTGATATTAAGACCGTTCAATAACTATGGCTATAACCAGTATCCAGAAAAATTGATGCCCTATTTTATAACGAATGCGCTGGATGGCAAACCACTCCCAATATACGGCTCGGGAGAGAATACAAGGGACTGGTTGTGGGTTGAAGATTGTGTGGATGGAATAATAAGGGCGCTGGAAGTAGATATGTCACTAATAAATGGAGAAGTCATCAACCTCGGAACCGGAAGGGATTTCTCCGTAAATTATATTGCAGAAGGTATTCTTGAGGTTCTTGGAAAGGATAGAACCCTCATCGAGAGGGTCGGTGATAGACCAGGACATGTGAAGAGACTCATTACCTCGTATGACAAGGCAGAAAGACTGCTGGGCTGGCAACCGGTAATGGAGTTTGATGAGGGGTTAAAAAGGACGGTCGGTTGGTATGTGGATAATAGAGAGTGGTGGGAGGAGATAAAAGCAAGGGATGAGTTCAAGACCTTTGAGAAAAACTGGTACAGCTTTTTAAGGGGGATTCTATGAATTTCCTGCTGATTTTTTCGGTTCTGTGTTCAACGAGTATAGACGATTACATTTTGACGGTGGGTGATCAACTCCTGATAAGTGTTTATGGGAGTGTGAGTTTTTCTTACCAGCAGACCGTCACAACTAATGGGGAAGTATTTATCCAGTATGTTTCCAGCCCGCCATCTGAAGAGGCACCATTTATAGCGTGGGAGGTGCTGGATGTCATAAAAGTTGTGGGAACGAGTGTAAAAGACGCCACAGAAATGGCGGAGGAGAGGTTCAAGAAATATTTTGACGATGTAAAAGTAAATCTATCGGTACTCTCTTTTCGTGCCGCTGTTTATGTATCGGGGGCGGTGGGAAATCCCGGGACATACCCGTTTCTGCCCGGAAAGCGTACAAGAGAGTATGTAGAAGATGCGGGTGGTCTGCTGCCTTCTGCAGACTTATCACTTATACGTGTCACGAAGTTTGATTCCATCATTGAGGTTACATCCGAATCGATAGTGGAGGAAAACTGGAGCATATATATACCACATTCATATGTATATGTCAGGGGAATGGTTGTAGAGCCCGGTGCACGGTCTTTCAACCCAAATCGTAGTGGACTGGATTATATAGGGGTGTCAGGAGGACCATCTGATAGGGCTGATATGAAGGGAGCATATATAATCACAAAGGATGGCAAGAGACTACCCATTACCTACCGACCTCCAAGGTATAGTACGGTGGTGGTTCCAGAAATCCGTGTCAAATGGTGGCAGGATTACATCACAATAGCATCTGCTGTAACCACCATCCTGATAACCTGGCTTACAATAACCAAATAGTGTTAAATGACTAATGACCAATTTCTAATGACTAATTTAAAATGAATAGAGACCCCAATATAAGAGATTATATAGCCGTAGTTGTTAAGTGGAGAAGCATTGTACTATTCAATGTTATCACCATTACCGTCCTCGCCGTAATTGTGAGCCTCGTTCTCCCCAAAAAATATACCTCCACGGGGAGGCTCCTGCCACCACTGCTCTCCGGTGAGAGTATGGGTATATCCTCCAGTATCAGCTCGATGTTGGCGGGATCTGGACTACCCCTCGGTATGGGAGCTACACCCTCTGATCTTTTTGCCGCCCTGCTGAAGTCAAGGACCGTTAGCGATGGCGTAATAGAGGGATGTAAACTTAGGAGTTATTATGGGAAAAAGACCATGACGGAGACGAGAAAGTGTCTCTCGGGGGTGACGAGGATCGAGGTATCTCCAGAGGGTATAATATCAATATCGGTCACGGATAAGGACCCAAATATGTCCGCAAAGATAGCAAGCTCATATATAAAACATCTCGATAAGCTTAACAGGGAAACGAGCATGACCGTAGGTAAACGAAACCGCCTCTTTCTCGAAGTTAGACTTAACGAGATCGGACTTGAGTTGGCAGCTGC
>DFBT01000106.1:7127-27996 GCA_002366725.1 Caldifarciminota bacterium UBA3073 | reverse complement strand
TTCATCTGCTGATGGAGACTTCGGAAGAAGCAAGTATCTCGAAGATTAGGGGCTTAGTGGGGTCAGGCTCAAGTATTTTCTGGAGGAATAGGGATGGAATCAACCGGAAAGCAGTTGATAATCTTTGGGCAGATTCTGTGAGGGTGGGGTAAATGAAATTTTGGAAGAAGGCAATTTTCTGTTTGACAAGTGGGAGATTTTGGATTATACTATAGCAGAATGTTAGAGGGAAAATTAGGGGAAAGAAGCTAAAAATGTCTAATGTCAAGACCTGACCCTGATATTTTATGTTCCCTGTACAATTTCGGATTGAATTGTCGGTTTGGCTTTTACGAATTGTCCTCTCCCCTTTTCTCCAAAGAACTTTTCTCTTTCGTAAATAATCTCGCCTCTGGATATTGTTATCTCCGGTATACCCTTTATCTTTAAACCTTCATAGGGAGAGAAAACGGTATTTGAATGGAGTGAACTCGCACTCATAGTCATCTCCTCTTCTAGATTGAATATAACAAGGTCTGCGTCACTTCCTTCTTCTATGGCTCCCTTCTTGGGGTATAATCCGAAGATTCTTGCGGGATTATAGCATAGAAGTTTAACGAGCTGGGTCAGTTCTAACCCTCTTTTAATCACTCCCTCGGAATACATAGTCGGAAGTAATGTTTCAACACCCGGAAGACCATTTGGTATCTTAAAGAAAATGTTCTCTCCGCCATCTTTCTGGGCACAAGTAAATGGGCAGTGGTCTGTGGCAATAACATCAATAATTCCATCCTCTATGCCTTTCCATAGGGCTTCTCTGTCATTATCACCCCGAAGCGGAGGGCTTGTAATGTAATACCTTCCGTTCTCTCGTTCATACACGCCCTCATTGAGTAACAGATATTGAGGGCAGGTTTCAGCAAATACTTTGATAGACTTTTGTTTTGCCCATCTCACTGCTTCAATAGATTTTTCTGTGGATAGATGCACGAGGTACAACCCGCCATCCGTCTCCTCGGCAAGTTTTATTGCCCTCACAACCGCCTCCTCCTCAACATAATCGGGCCTGCTTTTTGCATGAAATATGGGCTTGCTCTTACCTTCTTCACGGAATTTGTCTACAAAATAGTCGAGTAGAAATCCATTTTCTGCGTGAACCTGTACGACACCACCGTATTTTCGCGTTTCAGCAAGTAGCAACCTCAAATTCTCATCGCTCACCATAATTTCATCGTTTCTATATGCCATAAAGACTTTGAAGCCTGAAATACCAGATTCGATTATAGAAGATATCTCCTCTAAAAAGTTACCATCGAAGTCCGTTATGTTACAGTGGAGTGAATAATCTATATAAACTTTTTTATCAGCCTGCCTCTTTCTTCGTATGATGGAATCTTTCAAGGATTCTCCTTTATTCTGGATTGTGAAATCAATGATGGTTGTAACCCCACCTGCAGCGGCAGCTCTTGTACCGGTATAAAAGTCGTCCGATGAGATAATGCCCTTTCCACAGGATTCTGCGAACACCAGTGTTTCCATATGTGTATGGGCATCTATTATTCCCGGAAAGATGAGCATCCCGGAGGCGTCTATTATCTTCTTTCCCGGGATAGATTCTGCGATTCTGGCTATCTTGCCCGCCCGAATGCCTATATCTGACCGAAATGTCCTTCGGTGCGTTACTATAGTACCATTTTTAATTACCGTATCCATAATAAAGAAATTCACCACAAAGGCCCAAAAAACACAAAGTCGATTAGAGAAATACCTAATTGCTCGATAACCTTTGACATGTTAATTGATAGTTTTGCCTTGCTACTTAACATAGCGGTTTGTAACTTACCGATTACCTGATTACCGATTACCGTCCCTTACGGGACTATTCTGGTGCCCGTTATTCCTCTAACAGCATCCTCTATCTTTTTGGGGGTTGTTATTATCGCTTCCTTGCCACCAGCCCTTAAGAATGATATTGAAGCCCTGATTTTTGGCGCCATGCTTCCTTCCGCAAAATGTCCCTGGAAAAGATATTCTTCTGCCTCTGCTACCTTCATTGTGTCAATCGCCTTCATTTGAGGGGTGTTAAAATTGAGATAGACCTTTTCTATGGAGGTTGAGATGAGAAACAACTCCGCCTTGATTTTTCTTGCGAGAAGGCTCGAGGCATAATCCTTATCTATGACCGCCTTCACCCCTTTCAACCTGCCGTCTTCTTCAACTACGGGGATTCCGCCGCCACCAACAGCCACAACCACGAATCCATCTTTAATCAGTGTCTCGATGGCATCGAGCTCAACGATTTTTTGTGGAATGGGTGAGGGCACGACCCTGCGATAGCCCCTTCCGGCGTCTTCGATGATGTTCCACCCGAACCTTTTCTCATTTTCTGCTGCCTGTTCCTTTGTATAAAACGGACCTATGGGTTTTGTGGGATTCTTGAATGCCTCATCGTTCCTGTCCACCACGACCTGGGTCACCACTGTTACGACCTCCTTTTTTATTCCCCTCTCTCTGAATTCATTTCCGAGAGCCATCTGGATATTGTATCCTATCGCTCCCTGTGTATCGGCATCGGCAGAGTCTATCGGTATGGTATGCAATTTCTTTCTGGCGAGCTCAGACCTCATAAGTATAAAACCCACTTGCGGTCCGTTGCCGTGAGTTATTACCGTTTCGTATCCCACATCCACCAGTTTCGAAATGTGTCGACAGGTTTCTCTGACTGCCTCATACTGGTCACTGACCGTTCTGTGTTCTTTGTCCTTTATCAGGGAATTCCCACCGATAGCAACTACCGCAATTCTTGGCATAGCTCACCTCATCAGAGAATCAGATTATCGAAAGATCCGACTACAGATTACAAGCCACAGATTACACTGATTTCACGGATACTAAAAGAGATTCTTTTTTCTTGATATTCCTATGCAAGTATAAACATATTCCAGATTTTTAATCTATATTTATCTGTATTTTTCTGCGTCCATCTGCGTTTATCTGCGTCCAAATTACCAGCAGTCACTCATCAAAAGGGCAATTAATGCTTTTTGAACATGTAGTCTATTCTCCGCAATGTCGTATATTATAGACCTCTTGCCCGAAGCCACCTCGTCTGTAACTTCATGTCCCCTGTCAACGGGCATTGGGTGGATAAAAATGGCGTCGTTTGTCAATTTCATCTTTTCTGAGTCGCATATCCATTTTTTGTGCTCCATTGCCTTCCTTATCTCTTCCTCCTTTAAAAACGCACCATCCTTATAGGCATTGGGACTCATCCAGTTACGTGAATAGACAACATCTGTTCCCCTGTAACCTTCGAGATGATCATTGGTTGTCTCCAAGTAGCTCCCATTTTCATCGCAATTATTTCTGGTCAGTTCAATTACCTCTGAGTCTAGGTCATACCCTTTTGGGTATGCCAGTGTTATATTCATACCAAATCGTGAACAGATCAGGAGGCTTTCCTGAAGTGAGGACCACGAACGAGCAAGGGCGCCGTGTCCCCAGGTCAAAAGAATTTTTTTTCGCCTGAGGTCTTTCCCGAGATGTTTTCTCAACCCCATTATATCTGCCAGACCCTGACAGGGATGAAATTTATCGTGAGCCATTGAGATGACGGGAACATCAGCCCATCTGGCGTATTCTCTTATGAGCTCATCTCCCTCTCCGTACCTTGTGACCTTGTCTTCCAGAATCCTTATCCCAATTCCACAGGCGTATCTCGACATCACCTTTGCCGCATCCTCAATCGTTTCACCGGCAGTGGTAGCAGTTTTTAGCCGCATGGTCTTGGGTTCGAGAAACTGGGCGTGTCCACCCAGCTCTGTCATCGCGCACTCGAATGACTGTCTTGTCCTTACAGAAGGATTATAAAAGAACATAAAAAATGTTTTATTCTTCAGGAAAGAAGAATACTTAAAGCGGTTCCTCTTCATCTCTTCAGCCAACTCCAGCACTTGAATCAGTTCGTCCAGGGACCATTCTTGAGTACAGATTAAATCCTTTCCAAACAGATTTGACTTCCCCATACCTCCTCCTCTGCCATTGCGACGGACTTCACCCTGTGTCATTGCGAACGAAGTGAAGCAATCTCATTGACTTTAAGAGATTGCTTCGTCCCGATTTCATCGGGACTCGCAATGACGGGCTTCACTCTCATGCCGTTTTACAGCCTACCTCCCATAGTTAGAGCCATAATTGCCTTGTGTGCGTGAAGCCTGTTCTCTGCCTCGTCAAAGACAACAGACTGCGGACCATCGATCACCTCGTCTGTGACCTCCATGCCCCTATCTGCGGGAAGACAATGCATATAGATTCCGCTCTTCTTTATAAGAGAGAGTTTCTTTTTATCGCAAATCCAGTTTTTGTTCTCTTCAAATAATTCTTTCATTCCATCAAGGTTTGCCTTTTTCATCCCTTTTCCCGTCTTGTCTGCTCGTGCAAAGTATCCCAGCGAGCCCCATGATTTTGGATAGACAATGTCCGCATCCCTGAATGCATCTTCCATCGAATCGGTTTCTTCAAAAGATGTTCCATTCTGTTTTGCAAATTTTTTACAATAATTTATTACTTCGGGGTCGAGTTCAAGTCCCTTTGGACGGGCAAGAACGACATCCATTCCCATCTTTGTTGGCGCGAGAACGAGGCTTTGCGGTACAGCCAACGGTTTATGGGTTGAACCCGAATAAGCCCAGCTCATCACAAACTTCAATCCCTTAAATCGTCCAAACTTCTCCTTTATCGTTATCATGTCGGCGAGTGCCTGCGTCGGATGGAACTTATCACATTCCATATTGATTACGGGAATTTTCATATATTCGGCAAATTCCTTTATTGTGGCATTGGCAAACCCGTAAATCCAGTGGGCTGGTTCACCATACATCCTTATAGCAAGTGCATCACCTGTTCTATCAAGCACCCTTGCAACATCGGATATTCTTTCAGTCTTGTAGGGGATTTCAAATCCCTTCCTGGCGGGTGTGTAGGTCTTCCCCGGTTCAAGATTACAGGCAAATCCTCCCAATTGCTGAATTCCAACCTCAAAAGTGCTCCTCGTGCGCAATGATTGGTTGAAAAACATCAAGTAGAGGGTCTTATTCCGCAGAATGTGGGTATGGTCTTCTCCCAGGAGAAATCCTTTTTTCAGGTCCAGGGCAATATCGATCAAGGTTTCCCACTCTTCCCCCGTGTAATCAATTTCTGCATCGATCCAATCTCTCCCTTTAAAGCTATCTGTTTTCATCTCTCCTCCATTTCTTAGGTTATATATACTTTTTAAAGCCACGGATTACACAGATTTTTTTCTCCCCCTTTTCCCCCTTTCTCCTGTGTTTTTGAATCTGTGAAATCAGTGTAATCTGTGGCTTTCTTTTCCACACGGTTGCAGATCTGCGGTCTATGTGTATTTCTTCAATAGACCCGTTTTTTCATTGAATTCCCTTATGTGAGAATCCCACTTTTTATAGGATTGAAATTTCTCCTTCCAGTAGTTATCGTCGTACCACTGACGGTCCAGTTCCTCCAGGTCCTTCCCCCTCTGTTCGATCCAGGTGAAGTATTTCAGATTGTGCATTCTCCTCTTGTCCCAGTAAGACAATTCCAGCGTCCAGTCTATTCCTACATTTAAAAGGCAGGTATCAAAGTCCGCCGCCGCATCAAGTTCCCTGTATTCACCTCTCTCCTCTCTCACCTCCCTCAATCGGGAGCCATAGAGTTCCATAGAGTCTGTGGCAATGGTAAATATTATGTCATTTTCATTCATCTCATAATATTTGGCGAGTTTGATAGAACCGATGAGATTGGCAATGGAGGATATTCCAAGTAAGTCAAGACCATCTACGAGCTCCGGGTCGATAGCCTTCCTTTTCAGGTAATTTCTTCCGGCGGACTCATTAAACAGCCTCATCACTCTCACGCAATATTCATCATCTATATCCGCCACCAGGTCCATATTCTTCACATTGAATATCCACGGGACATGTTTATCGCCGATTCCCTCGATTCTGTGCCCACCGTATCCGTTAAACAGGAGAGTTGGACACTGCAGAGCCTCTCCGGCGCAAACCTTTATCCGCGGATACCTTTCTCTTAAATAGTCGGCACACCCCAGAGTTCCGGCAGATCCCTGGGTTAAAAAGAGGGCTCTAAGATTTTGGTTAGCCTTGCACTCCTTTTCGTAAACCTCTTCTATTGCCTGACCCGTTACAGCATAATGCCATATGGCGTTGCCTATCTCATCAAACTGGTTCAGGATCACAATCTCATCCCCTCTCTCTCTCTTTAATTCGTCGGATTTGTCGTAAACTTCCTTTACATTTGACTCCACACCCGGTGTGGCATAAATTTCAGAACCAACCTTTTCGAGCCACTCGAATCTCTCCCTGGACATTCCCTCGGGAAGAACCGCTATAGAAGGGCAAGCAAGCAGATAAGAATCATAAGCACCCCCGCGGCAGTAATTTCCAGTTGATGGCCATAATGCCTTTTGACGGGTTGGGTCGAATGCACCCCTCACCAGTTTTTCTACCAGGGGTCCGAAGGTGGCTCCGACCTTATGTGATCCGGTGGGAAACCATTTGCCGATGAGCATGAGTATTCTCGCTTTCACACCGGAGAGCTCGTGCGGGATTTCCACATAGTTTACCTCAGCGAATCCACCACCAAATTTCACGGGCTCATTTTTCCATGTGATCCGAAACAAATTTCTGGAATGTAAATCCCAGAGACCTATATTTTTTAATTCGTCTTTGATGCCATTCGGGATTTTCTGGGGGTGTCTCATCTCCTCGTAGGTGGGGATGATGATGTTCCTCTCTCGACATCTCTCGAGGGTATTTTTCAGAATCTCTTCTTTGTTTGTCATCCCTTTCTCCTTTTAAAACAAGATTATAACACAAGAAGAAAAAAAAGTCAAGCTAAAAACTCGACCACGAATCAATTGGATGTACACAGGTAACGCTGTAACTTTAAACCCCGTCCAGGTACGGTAATGAGATTGAGTTTTAGACCTTCTTTAACCTTCGTTTGAGCAGGATGAATAGAAAGAGGGCATTTATACAGCTCGATATAGATACAGCCAGGGCGAGTGCATTTACACCCAGAATATCTTTTAAACTCAATGCACAGGAGAGATTTATTACAACCGCCACAAGTCCCACAAAAAATGGAGTTTTTGAATCTTTCATTGAATAGAAAATACTGGCAAATACCCTCGTGAGGGAAAAACCCACTATTGCGGGTGAATAGAATCTGAGGCAGGCGGCGGTGAAGAGCGTATCATTTGCTGTAAAATTGCCGTGTTGGTAGAGCAGTCTCACTATAAAAGTGGACAGTAAGAAAAAAAGGATAGTAAGGGGAACGATGACAGAGATAGTGAGTTTTATGGAACTTCTGATGATGTCGTCCCCACTTCTTTCCCTGCTAAGTTCCCTTGAGAGTGTCGGCAGGACGACATTTGCAATTGCAACACCAATTAACCCGACCGGCAATTGAACGAGCCGATAAGAGTAATTCAGGTATGATATGGAGCCCGTCTCCATAAAGGATGCAATAAGTGTATTTACTATAGTATTTATCTTTCCCGCCGCAAAACCCACGGCAATTGGAAGCATAATCTTCACGACCCTTAAAAATTCGGGGTTTGCCAGGTTCAATCTCGGCTCGAAATGAAATCCATCCCTTTCCGCCCATATTATCTGGTACACGAGATACAAGAGTCCTCCGACAACCACCCCGATAGCGGCGCCCGTGATGCCAATTTTGCTGTAGAGCAGCCAGCAGAAGGCTATTATACCCACATTAAAGAAGACGGGAGCAAAACCAGTGGTGAAAAATCTCCCGTGGTAGTTCAGAATGCCCATAAAAATGGCGGAGATGCTAATAAATATGAGAAATGGGAATATAATTCTCGTGAGGCTTACCGTGAGGGAGAATTTATCTCCCGTAAACCCGAATGCTATCAGTTTTACCAGGAAGGGAGCGACAGCTATCCCGATTATTGATATTACAAGTGTTATAAAGAAGAAATTTGTTATTACTGTTGACGCAAATCTATCTGCCTCTTCTCCGCTCCTTTTCTCTGAGTGTTCCGAGTAAATGGGGATAAATGACGGTGTGAGAGAACCCTCTGCGAGTGCATCTCTCAAGAGATTGGGAATATTGAATGCCACCCTGAACGCATCCATATACATAGTTGCCCCGAATAGATGCGCAAGTACCATCTCCCTCAAGAGTCCAAATACTCTCGAAATCCCTGTTCCAAGGGCAAATCCAGATACCTTCTTTAAAAGCATGATAACACTCTGCGTTGATTTATCTTTGGACGCAGATTTTCGCTGATAGACACAGATATAATAAGAAATTAACCTGAAATAAAAAATAATCGGTGTTAATCTGCGTCCATCTGCGTCCAGTTTTCTTAGCTTTTCCATTATACCACCAAAATCCCGGTATGTCAAGCAAAATTTAATCTCAATTTTTTCTTGACTTTTACTCTAATTAGTGATATAATAGGATTTTGGGATTTTATAATTGCTAAAAGTAAGGGGGTGAAGACTATGGAAAAGATGATTGCCTATTGCGGGATAAAGTGTAGTGAGTGTCCGGCATTTCTGGCAACGCAAAAGGACGATGATAATGAAAGGAAGAAGGTTGCCGAGATGTGGTCCAAACAATTCAACGCGGAGATTAAGCCGGAGGACATCAATTGTGACGGATGTTTGACAGAGGGTGGACGACTCGTTGACTACTGCAGGGTTTGTGAAATAAGGAAGTGCGCCAGGGAAAAGAGAGTAGAAAATTGTGCCCATTGTGATGATTATGGTTGCGAAAAACTGAATAAGTTTATTACAAATGTGCCCGATGCAAAGGCGACTCTCGAAGAAATCAGGAAAAGTCTTTAGCTCGGTCAAAATTATGGAAGAAATAATTTACAAGCCGATCGGGGTTGTTTATTCTCCGTTCAAGGAGCCTCAGGGGGTACCCATACAATCGGCGGCAGCGGTGGATATTCAAGGAACCGTTGAGATATTTCCCGAGTACGCCGAAGGTCTTGAGGATATCGAGGAATTTTCACATATTATTTTGATAGTTCATTTTCATCTATCAAAGGGATTTTCCTTAAAAGTAAAGCCTTATCTGGATGACAAACTGCACGGAGTTTTTGTTACGCGCGCGCCCTCCCGTCCGAATCCAATCGGCATGTCGATAGTACGCCTCATAAGGCGCGAGGGAGCAACACTCTATATTCAAAATGTAGATATCGTGGATGGTACCCCTCTTCTCGATATAAAACCTTATGTTCCGGAATTCGATCCCAGGGAGAAGTTCAGAATAGGATGGCTTCAAGAACACATACATAGACTTCCCAAGACGAAAGATGATGGAAGGTTTACGCCACACTGATTAAAGATAATCCCAGATTATGCGTTAAGAAACCACAAGATTACACAAGATTAGCACGAGAGATTAAAATAAAGAACCTATGCACAGCATCCGTATGGACAGAAATTAAAGGTTTTTCACCCAAAAGGTGAGTGTCCATATTCTTTAAGACTTTTATATAATCTGTGAACATCTGTGATCATCCGTGGTTAATGCATATTTTGGGATAATGTTCTTCGTTTATTACTGGGCAATCCGCTGACTATAAACCAATGACCAATAACAAATGACCATTTAGGGGTAGAATATGACCAATAAATGGTTTGTGATAGTAAATCCTGTCTCTGGTTGTGGAAAAGGGAAAAAAGACTGGCAGAAGATTTCTAACTTGCTTAATGATGCCGGGATAGAATTCAAGTATGCTTTTACCAAGTACAGAGGTCATGCCATAAAAATAGCCAGAAAGGCCATTGAAGAGGGATGGCGGGGTATCATCTGTGTGGGGGGAGATGGTACTATAAATGAGGTAGTAAATGGAGTATTCACTCAGAACTATATTCCCACAACTGAGGTGACCCTCGCTATGATACCCACCGGTGAGGGAAAAGACTGGGGGAGAACAATTGGTATACCCTCCGATTACGAGGGCGCTATCAATGCTATAAGAAAAGGAGTAACCTTCGTTCAGGACGCCGGTCTTGTAAAATATTATGATGGAGATACTCAGAGGGAAAGATATTTTGTCAATGTTGCCGGAACGGGGTATGACGCTTTTGTAACGGAGAAGGCAAATTATATGAAAGAGCACGGCCGTAGCGGAGCTTTACCTTATCTACTCAGTCTCTTTACTTGCCTTATAAAATACAAATACACAATGGTAAAACTCAGAGTTGATGGATTTGAATCGGGAGGAGAAGTGTTCAGCCTGAATGTTGGTATCTGTAAATATAACGGTGGCGGTATGATGCAGGTTCCAGGAGCTATTCCAGACGATGGTTTATTCGACCTTACTGTGGTAAAAAAACTGGGCAAGTTAGAGGTAATCAAGAATGTAAGGGGTCTCTATGATGGTTCTTTTATCAATCACCCAATGGTTCGGATATACAGAGGCAAGACGATCTCGATAGAATCAGCACCAAAAGTTTATCTCGAACTTGACGGAGAGTCGTTGGGCCATTCCCCATTTCAATTTGGAATCATCCCAAGGAGTGTAAAGGTTGTGGTGAAAATTAGAGCGTAGGGCGTAGGGGCGAACAGCCGTTCGCCCGTACAGTGTAAGGCGTAGATGGTTAAAAAACAAAAGGGAGTCGAAATGCTAAGAGATTTAATACTGGAAAACAGGAGTTATCGGCGTTTTTATGAAGAGGTTGCCGTAGAACTTGACACGCTGAGAGAGCTTGTCGATCTGGCGAGACTCTCTGCTTCGGCGGGAAATATTCAACCACTGAAGTACATTCTTTCCCGTAGTCCCCAAAAGAACGCCCTGATATTTCCCCACCTTGACTGGGCAGGTTATCTCAAAGACTGGGCCGGTCCGTGTAAGGGGGAGAAACCATCGGCATATATCATTATTCTCGGAGATACAGAGGTAAGTCAGTCCTTTGGATGTGATCAGGGAATAGCGGCTCAAAGCATTCTCCTGGGTGCAACGGAGAAGGGCCTGGGTGGCTGTATGATTGGTTCTATACAGAGTGAGGGACTCCGCGGGGCTCTTAAGATACCGCAACGCTATGACATACTCCTCGTCTTGGCTCTCGGCAAGCCCAAGGAAACGGTGGTGCTCGAGACAGTCGGTCCCACAGGTGATATCAAGTATTGGCGCGACAGTGAAGGGATACACCATGTACCAAAGCGACCTCTGGATGATATCATTGTTAACGAGTCTTAGAAACCTTTACCCACGAAGTACACGAAATACACTAAATATAAGCCGTGTTTGCCTACCGCTGTGTTCTTTGTGTTTTTCGTGGGTTAAAAAAACCGGAAAAGTCAAAGCAGGCAAGTAAAAAGACTATTACAGAAAGTAGGGCTCTAATTAATAATATGATTATAAGGGAACTTCGTATAGAGGATTATGATGCACTGATGGCCCTCTGGGATGACGCAAAACTTCCATACAGACCAAAAGGTAGAGACATGCGAGATAATATTGAGCGTCAGCTCAAACAGAACAACGCCATCTATTTGATAGCCGAGATAGATGGTAAGTTGGTGGGTTCTATTCTCGGCACGCATGACGGACGAAAGGGATGGATAAACAGGCTTGCGGTATCTCCCGCTTTTCGCAAGCGGGGTATTGCGGCGAGGTTGGTGGCAGAAATTGAATCTTGTCTTTCCAAATGGGGATTGAAATAATAGCCTCTTCGATTGAGGACTGGAACACAGTGTCTATGAAGGTATTTGAAAGGCTGGGATACAAGCGGCATCCGGACATAATATATTTCACCAAAAGGAAAAATTCAGATGTATGATGCGATAAAATTTCCCAGAACCTCTCTGCTCTTTGCGGTTGATTTTTTTAACGATACCAACTTATAAGAAAGGGGTGCATATGTTTAAAAAATTAAGATCGATTATCTCAAAGACTGATGCGGATTACGCAGACATTCGTTACGAAATAAAGAGGGAGACGAAGATCAGTTTCAATGGTAAGGAATTGGGACAAATTGGCTCTAATACAACCGATGGATATGTAATAAGGGTGCTCAAGAACGGTGGAATTTCCTCTGTAGCCTTTACGAAGGAGACCGATGCCGAAAAGGCGTTGGAAAGCGCCTCACAGAACGCCCACCTGATATCTAAAAATATCGAAAAGGCGGTCGAGTTTGCGAAGACGAAGGTAATAAAAGATACTTTCTTACCCAAACTGAAAGAGGACCCCAGGAAAGTTTCGATCGATGAGAAACTTGAACTGACCCGTAAGTACAATGGCATTCCCTTGAAACACGAGGGTATAAGTACGACTGCCATCCAGTATCTCGAGGTGATACGGGAAAAGTATTTTGCCAGTACCGAGGGAAGCGAGATAAGGGAAGATTTAATTACAACGAGAATAAACGGCTTGATCACGAGCAAGGATGGGAATCTTATTCAAAATGTGAGGGCTGGAGTCGGGGGGAGCAATGGTTTCGCAATATTGAGGAATAAAGAAGGAGAATTTGAGAAGAAGACTGGTATTGCACTCGATCTCCTGAAGGCAACACCGGTAAAGGCGGGAACATACAATGTTATCCTTAACCCCAGTATGGCGGGGGTTTTTACACACGAGGCGTTTGGCCATTTTTCGGAGGCAGACCTCATTGAAGATAGTCCGACGATGAGGGAAAAGATGCAGCTCGGGGCCAAACTTGGCAACAATGTGTTGAATATCATCGATGACCCAACGATGCCCGACCAGTTGGGGTTCTACAGGTACGATGATGAGGGTGTAAGGGCGAGACCGACACAGCTTTTGAAGGAAGGAGTTCTCGTGGGTCGTTTGCATTCCAGAAGGACGGCAGCTGCTTTTGGAGAGCCGCTCAGCGGTCATTGTATTGCGGAGGATTACAGATATGCGCCCATTATAAGAATGGGAAATATATTTATCCAGCCGGGTACCAAGACCTTTGATGACCTCCTTGTAGAGCTTGGAGATGGATTGTATATCCTGGATGCCAAAGGGGGTCAGACGAGCGGTGAAAATTTCACATTCGGTGCCCAGTATGCATACCTGGTTAAAGATGGCAAATTGGGCGAAATGATCCGTGACATCAACATCACCGGGAATCTGTACAAGACCCTGCAGAACATCACCGCAGTGGGCGATGATCTTGTGCTGTGCCAGATCGGTGGATGCGGCAAAGGACAGTTAAACATTCGTTCCTGTAACGGGGCGCCACACATACTCGTCAAAAATATTATTATAGGAGGTGTCTAATGGAAAGATTGATGCAAATTGCCAGAAAGGTGAGCGATAAAGTGGAGATTTACTCTCTGGATGAGACGAGCAATTCTGTTTCATTTGAGAATGCAAAGCTCAAGGACATTGACAGCAAGTTTCAATCGGGGTTCAGTCTCAGGATAATAAAGGATGGAAAAGTCGGATTTGCGTTCACCAAAAACCTCATCGACCGGGAAGAGTTCGTAGAAAATGCCCTCAGTTCTCTAAAGGGCGGTGTTGAGGCGGAATTTGACCTGCCGCTGACGGGGAATTTGCCGAAACTCGACACATACGACCCCTCTATCGGGAGCCTCGAAAACAACACCATAGTGGATGAGTGTAACAGGATTTGTGATATACTTGCACCCCGGACAGAGGGACAGATCAATCTGTATGCCGGATGTGGGATAAACAGGTTGAGACTTATGAACAGTAACGGCACCGATCTTTCTACAGATTACTCGTATTACTATACCTACACTGCAATTATGTATCCCGGTAGTTATGCTTCAATCAGTAGAGAGGGGATTTATAAGAAGTTTAAAAAGACACCCGACGCGTGTTTAAAGTATGTTCTGGATACCTACAACGGGTCGGCAAAGGAGGTAAGTCCCAGGGGCGGCAAAATGAAGGTGCTTTTCCTGCCGGAGACTATCTATGTCCTGATGTGGAGGCTGTGGCATGCTACCAGTGGTAAGAGCATTTACCAAAAGGAATCGCCGATTTCAGGGAAATTAGGTAAACAGATATTTGATAGTAAACTCACCATATATAACGATCCCTTGAACGACAGATGGCCGGGGGCAAGAAGTTTCGATGACGAAGGTACGCCCTGTCAGTACTTTCCCATAGTTGAAAACGGCGTGTTGAAGAATTTTTATTACGACCTTCATTATGCCAACAAACTAAATACTAAACCCACGGGGCATGGCTTCAAGAGCTCAGGGTGGGGAGGCGATACAATTACCCTAAAACCAAATCCCCATCTCAATCACCTTTTCATAAAGCCCGGCGATAAATCGCTTTCAGAAATTATAAGGTCGCTCGATAGGGGAATTATCGTTGCCGGTGCACTTGGAGCCCACAGCGGTAATATTCCAAACGGCGATTTCTCAATAGGTCTTTGCCCGGGACTTTATGTGGAGAACGGAGAGATAGTTGGGTATGTTAAGGACGCAATGGTGGCGGGAAATATATACGAGGTGATGAAAAATGTGGTTGCAATCGAGGATACTCTGTACCCGGCATCGATGGGAACATATCCAGCCGTGCTGTTTGATGATGTAAGCGTGGCGACAAAATAACAACCAATTCAGTACAAAGACTACGACACCAGGACCCTATGACCCTACGACTCTATGACCCTAAGACCCTAAGACCCTACGACTCTAAAGAATAACTATGGATGAGACCGACATAAAAAAAGACATATATGTGACCGAGATATGGGGCTTTAAAAAGCGCACCAAGCGGGAGTTTCCCCTGTATTTGGCCAAAATATCGGCGGGATTTCCCTCTCCCGCCGATGACTACATAGACAAGAAATTGGATTTAAACGAGTCTTTGGTCAAACACCCCGCCGCCACATTTTTTGTGAAGGTGTACGGAAGCTCCATGGTCAATGCCGGCATAAATTCGGGTGATACTCTGATAGTAGACCGGGCGTTGGAACCCGCCGATAACAAGATCGTGCTCGCCGTGTTGGATGGCGACTTCACAGTGAAGAGAATTCGAAAGCTCAAAGACAAACTCTATCTCCTACCCGAAAATCCAAACTGTGACCCCATCGAAGTCACCGAAGAAATGGACTTTGAGGTCTGGGGTGTCGTTACTTATGTTATTCATTCGGTATAGCACCTTTTTCGATACACCTATTGAAGTATAAACATACCCGTATTTATAACCACCAAGGCGCCCCGAAGGATCCGTATGGACAAGAACACAAAGATTTTAGATTTTTATTTATCTGTGTTTTTCTGCGTTTACCCCGTTAAATAGAACTGTTTCAAGAACGCTCTGATATTTATTGTTACATTATTTAACGGGGTGAATCCCTGCCTACCGGTCCCTACGGATCCGTATGGACAGGCAGGTGCGTCCAATTTTTGCTTGACAAATCCAAGCCATGAAAGAGATTTTTGCATTGGTGGACTGCAATAATTTTTATGTTTCCTGCGAGAGGGTATTTAATCCCGGGTTGGAGGGAAAACCCGTGGTTGTCCTGTCCAATAACGATGGCTGTGTGATTGCCCGTTCAAATGAAGCAAAGGCATTGGGCATTAAGATGGGCATTCCCGCATTTAAATGTAAGGATTTATTCAAAAAACACAGTGTATATGTCTATTCCTCCAACTATTCCCTATACGGCGATATGTCCCAACGGGTAATGGATGCACTGACACGATTTGCCCCTCGCATGGAGATATATTCCATAGACGAGGCATTTTTACTACTCACGGGATTTACCACCGCGAACCTTACCGACTATGCCAGATACATCAAGACAACTGAAAAAAAATGGACCGGTATCCCCGTATCAATTGGAATAGGTCACACAAAAACGCTTGCCAAGGTTGCCAATGAAGTCGCCAAGAAGTATCCCCGATACGCAGGTGTATTGGATGTTACGGACTACCCGCAACTCGATGAACTATTGGACGGCGTAGATGTGGCGGATGTATGGGGCATTGGAAGAAAATACACACAATTTCTCAACCGATACGGCATCTGTACCGCCTTACAACTCAAAAATGCGCCAGACCAATGGGTTAAAAAAAATCTGACGATAATGGGACTCCGCACGGTAAAAGAATTACGGGGTATTTCCTGTATCTCATTGGAGGAGATTCCCGCCCCCAAAAAGGGGATTATATCCTCGCGGTCTTTCGGCAGGGCGGTAGAAACATTACCGGAACTGAAAGAGGCGGTAGCTGATTATGTATCGCGCGCAGCTGAAAAGCTGCGTGCACAAAGCTCGGCTACCTCTTTTATACAGGTTTTCTTGACCACAAGTCGCTTCAATGGTCCACAATATTCAAATTCCTCATCCACTCGGATTCCAACACCCACGGCATACACTCCAGAACTAATTCGCTGTGCCCATAAGTGTCTGAATAAGATATTTAAACCCAATTATCGCTATAAAAAAGTGGGTGTTATGCTCACGGGTATCGTGCCGGAGGACAAAATACAACTTAATGTGTTCGGAACATCCAGCTCTCGTGATAGGTGGAAAACACTGATGAAAACTGTGGACCGGATAAATGCCAGATGGGGAAGCAATACCATTCAGTTCGCCGCCGCCGGGATAAAACGCTCCTGGGGGATGCGACAGTTAAGAAGGTCTCCTCGATATACCACACAGTGGAGTGAGATACCGGTGGTGAACCTCTCTTAATTTAAAGTTTCGAGCCTACGGTGAAGGTGGGGCACTATTTATAGTGCCGACAGTAGTCACCCTGAAGGGTGACCGACCTTAGGAGGTATCAAATGTTACAGGAGACAATATCTATAACCTCGCTATCACTCATTCTTTTGTTTACCCTTGTACTCTCCGGGAGGTCTGAAGGTGCAACCACACAAAGCGTAACTTCCCCCATTGCCGAGGTTGTCCCCAAAGTGGATACCCTATTTGGTGATATTCGCACGGATAATTATTTTTGGTTGCGAGACCGTTCTAATCCAAAGGCAATCAAATATCTCGAAGATGAGAACAGGTATACCGAGACTGTGATGAAGCACACAGAAAAACTCCAGGAGCACCTGTACAAAGAGCTTCTCAGTAGAATCAAAGAAACAGACCTCTCCGTTCCGGAGAAACTTGATAATTACTACTATTATTCACGAACCGAGAAGGGTAAGCAGTATCCAATATACTGTCGAAAAAAGGGTAATCTCGATGCCGAAGAGGAGGTACTGCTCGACGAGAATGCCCTTGCAGTGGGACATAAATACTTTGATATTGGTGTATTTAGAGTCAGTCCAAACCATCGGCTTGTTGCTTATTCTGTAGATACGACCGGTTCGGAGAGATTTACGCTTTATATTAAAAATTTGAGCACGGGTGAACTATTCAAGGATGAAATTCCGAATACGGGTTACTCTGTAAGGTGGGCAAATGACAATAGGACAATTTTCTATACAGTCCTGGATAAGACAAAACGTCCGTATGAGCTTTACAGACATACATTGGGAACTAATCCGCAAGAGGATATACTTGTCTATCGCGAAAAAGACGAAGCCTTCTTTCTCTCCATATCGAAAACAAAGAGTAAAGAATATCTGATAATGAACCTGGGAAGCAATACCACATCAGAAGTGCGCTATCTAAAAGCTGATAGTCCGACGGAGGATTTCAGAATAATTCACCCCCGTCAACATGAAATGAAGTATTATGTTGCTCACCACGGGAATAAATTTTTCATCTTAACAAATGACAATGCGAAGAATTTCAAGCTGATAGAAGTTTCTGTGACCGACCCCTCCAGGGAAAACTGGAAAGAGGTTATTCCCCACCGTGATTCCGTGAAAATTGAGGGCGTCGAGGTCTTTAAAAACCACCTGGTGCTTTACGAACGAGAAAACGGGCTTAAAAAAATACGCATCGTCGATCTGAGAAATAATGAATCTCATTATGTTGAATTTCCCGAACCAATTTATACAATATTGCCCGGGCGAAACAGGGATTTCAATACCAATCTACTTCGTTTTAACTATGCATCTCTGGTTACCCCGGTGTCGGTTTTTGATTACGATATGAATAAAAGAACCCGTGAATTAAAGAAGCAGTATGAGGTGCCCGGATATGACCCATCTCTCTATCAGTCGGAGAGAATTTTCGCCAGAGCCCCTGACGGCACCATGATTCCGATATCATTGGTTTATAAGAAGGAGGTTGTCAAAGACGGCAGTAATCCCCTGTTTTTGTACGGTTATGGCGCCTATGGCAGCAGTGTAGACCCCTGTTTCTACTCTAACCGGTTAAGTCTGTTAGATCGCGGCTTCGTATGTGCCATCGCCCACATCCGAGGCGGTGGAGAGATGGGCAGATACTGGTATGATGAGGGTAAACTACTCAATAAAAAGAACACCTTCACCGATTTCATCGCCTGTGCAGAACACCTGATCGCCGAAAAATATACATCGAGTGATAAATTGATAATTGGGAGCGGAAGTGCCGGTGGACTCCTTGTGGGAGCCGTAACGAATATGAGACCGGACCTGTTTAAAGCTGTTATCGCAGATGTGCCATTCGTAGATGTTCTGAATACCATGCTTGATCCTTCATTACCTCTCACGGTTGCAGAATATGAAGAATGGGGTAATCCCAATGATAAAGAATATTACGATTATATCAAATCCTATTCCCCATATGATAATGTTGAACCAAAAGATTATCCCAATATGCTTATTATCACCGGGTTGAACGATACACGGGTGTCATATTGGGAAGCGGCAAAATTGACCGCAAAATTGAGAGCACTGAAAACCGATAAAAACCTCTTGCTACTTAAAACTAATATGGGCGCGGGACACGGCGGTGTTTCCGGTCGGTATAATTATTTGAGGGATGTAGCCTTCAAATATGCCTTTATCCTGGATTTATTTGGAATAAGGAGGTAAAAGCCCACGAAATACACGAAATTCACTGAAAAATTACAAAAAGGTTAATGACTGATGACAACTGCTCAGATGAAATAGTTCACAAGCTCATATTTCACCCCGTTGAATAGCTTCGCTTCTACGGGACAGGCCCTGTACACTAACGCTACAGGGCAGGCCCTGTTGAATAGCTCCGCTTCAACAGGACAAGCAGGGTAAACGAATGACTAATTAATTATAGGAGATAAAAATGTATTGTTTATCGGGCAATAGGGTAGTTAACTCCTCAATTTGCGTGTTGTTGGGATTTATTTTCTTTTTGGGCACATATACCCCCTTATTCTCAGAAGATGAACTCATTATTACACCCGATCAGCCACAGTGGGGAGATACCCTCTATATTGAGCTGCATCCCGCTGAAGAGAGGGGCGAACTTTTTATCAACTATAGTTACCGTTATCCCTTTTGGGAACAGAAACGCGGATGGATACACTTTAGTGGTCAAAACGGTATATACAAATCTCCCTCTATTGTTATAGACAGCGGTAGTATCGAAATATTTATTGAGGTGAAAGGCAAGCATTACTCAAAAACTATATGTTCTCTTCTTCCGTATGAGTTTATAAAGGTCTACGCTTCCAATGGAAAACCAGCTGATGAAGTGCTCGGCGATACCACAGGAGCAATTATTCTTAAATGGCGTAATATTCTTTTCGAAGAAAAGGATAGTGGGCAAGTTAAAACTTATATTAACGAGTTAGAGAATAAAAGCCCACAAACACTACTTGATTGCTATCTTGTTGCCAAAGGTTATAGTTTGCTCGGTGAAAATGAGAATGCACTTAAGTTTATCGGAAAGATGTATGAAATGGACTCCACTTCACCTCTGATATTAGTTATGGCACGCAGGACACGGGCTGAACCTCCAGAGATCAAAGAAGAAATCGAAAATTATATAATTGGGTTCATTGACCAGAATCCAGAGAAACTAATTTCCTGGGAGACGACCTCTTTTCCTTGGGAATTCGAGAATATACCAGACACTATTGCTGAAAAAGTGCTGAAAACATGGCACACTTACGAGCCACAAAATCCGACACCTCTCTATTATTTGGCTGTTCTCTTAAGGAATTCACAAAAACTCGATGAGGCATTAAACTTAATCAATGAGGCGATTGCGTTGGAAAAACAAGGCTTTTTAATCATTTATGAACACAGAGGTCATGTTCCAGAGTATCGGCTTAAATTTCATAAACTACGGGGCGAGATTCACGAAGAGACAGGTAATGTGGAACTTGCTATAAAAAATTACGAGAAAGCATTATCTGCTGCAGAATACACAAATGAAACCGTACCGGTCTATACAACACTTGGTAAGATTTTCTTCGAGCGTGAGCAACAGGATAAATCCGAACAGTTCTGCTTTAAGGCATTTATCGGCGGTGACACCACAGAGTCAGAGTCGATGCTTAAAAAGATTTATGAGGAAAAATACGCCAATAATATAAGTTTTAAGCAGTATCTACATTTGTTATATGATAAAATAAAATCGGACTATCGAAAGGCTCCCGATTTTGAGCTAACCGATATTGATAGTGAAACAGTGAGATTGTCAGAAAACGAGGGTAAGTTAATCGCAATTAATTTCTGGTCCAGGAGTTGTAAGGCGTGCATGAACGAAATACCTTACTTGAACCAAATTTACGATGATTTTAAAGATGAGAATGTAATCTTTTGGGCAATAGGTTCTTCTAACGAGGAATTTTTGGAATCGCATCCCTTCAAATTCAGGATTGTCCCCTTGAATAGAGAAATCTGGCAGAAATACAATATACTTGGTGTTCCACAATGCTTTATTATCGATCCCCATGGTTTAATTATATATCACGCATTCGGCGGTGGCAAATTGATATGTGATGCAATAAGGCGAGTATTAACCAGGCTAATTTTGACTTTGTAAGACAAACAGATACCGAGTACAAACTCAGTCTA
>DFBT01000106.1:0-7099 GCA_002366725.1 Caldifarciminota bacterium UBA3073 | reverse complement strand
AGGGCTTACCACGCCTGCCTGCCGGTAGGCAGGGAACCTCACGGAACTACACGGAGATTTTTATAAATGAATTTCTCACAAAGTAATTTTCCTATTTCTAATATTTTTCTGTGCTGCTCCGTGCTGCTCCGTGGTTATATATGGTTATCTGTGGTGAATTCTGTATATCCTGTCAAAAAAGAAGATTATGTTAAAAAACCCGAAGTATGTATACAAAAGGGACGGAAGAAAAGTTCCTTTTGACCGGAAGAAGATTACCACTGCCATATACAAGGCTGCCGCCTCTTGTGGTGGACATAACCTGGAATTATCTAAATCTCTCTCCAATAAGGTTGTAGAGTTCCTCATTGAGCATTTCCCCCAAAATACAATTCTCACCGTTGAGAATGTTCAGGATGTGGTGGAGAAGGTCTTAATAGAGGAAGGACGCGCCCGAACCGCTAAGGCATATATTCTTTACAGACATAATAGGGCAGAAACGAGAAGGGTAAAAAGGGAAACGAAAAGGAACCTCGGTAACATTCCCTACGATATTATATGGCGAACTTTACTATGGAATGTCGACTACAATGTGGAAACAGTGGATAAGTTAAATGGATGGATAAAAAGCGGCAAATTTCCAGAACTTGTCTCTGTTTGTGAGAGGAGTTATGAAGAGCAAGTAGACACCATTGCGAGAGAGATCGTAGAAAACAGTGACAAACTGAGGATAGTGATTGTCACCGGTCCCTCTTCTTCGGGGAAGACGACGACCACTATAAAGTTGAGAGAGAGATTGAAAAATTATGGACTCAAACTTGTTTCCCTTAATGTGGATAGTTACTTTTTTGATATTGAACTCCATCCGAGAGATGAGTACGGTGATTACGACTTCGAAACACCGGAGGCACTTGACCTCAATCTCGTAAATGAACACCTTAATAAATTGCTCGACGGTAAGACAATCCAGGTCCCAAGATACGATTTCAAAACGGGTCATCGAGAGAAGGAAACCGATAGTCTCAAACTACATAAAAACGAGATCATTTTGATAGACTCATTGCATGGACTCTATAGCCAGATGACGGGAAATATACCGGATGAATCTCTATTCAAACTTTATATAGAGACCCTTGCACAGTTGAAAGACAGGGAGGGCGAATTCGTAAGATGGGCGGATATAAGGATGATGAGGAGAATGATAAGAGACAAGTTGCAGAGAAGTTATGACCCTATACGCACTGTTGGACACTGGCATTATGTAAGGAGGAGTGAACTCAAGCACATCATCCCATTTATCCATCAGGCAGATTATATTCTCAATTCTGCATTGGCTTATGAATTGCCCGTGTTGAAGCACTATCTCTTTAAGTTTTTCCCGGAGATCATAAGGACATATAGAAATGAACCGGGAAGACAGGACGCTTATTTTAGAGCCGAAAGGGTCTATAAGTTACTTGGTGCATTGGAAGAGGTTACCGATGACTCTCCCATCCCCGGAAATTCTCTTTTGCGCGAATTCATCGGTGGAAGCATCTACCAATACTGAGAAATGAACGAAATCCTCTGGTTTGTATTCATCTTTATAGACTTATTCCTTGCCCTGCTTGTCTTCAGGGTGCTTGGCAAGTTGGGACTTTATGCCCTTATAATTGCCGAGATCATCATCTGCAATATCCAGGTGATAAAGACGATAGAACTCTTTGGTGTAACAACGACGCTTGGGAATATAGCCTATGCCAGCATATTCTGGGCAACGGATGTGCTCCACGAAATTTATGGGGAGAGGGAAGCGAGAATTGGTGTATGGTTGGGATTCTATGGTTCGGTTCTCACGGCGATACTTATGTTCTTTGCCATAAAATTCATCCCCGCACCCTCAGATTTTGCACATCCACATCTCGAGGTAATTTTCGGATTTATGCCCAGGGTAGTATTGGCATCCTGGATTGCATATATCATATCCCAGCATCACGATGTATGGGCATATGGATTCTGGAAGAGAAGAACAAAGGGAAGGTTACTCTGGCTGAGAAATAATGCATCAACTATGGTGAGTCAGTTAATAGATACCTCAATATTTTGCACGATCGCCTTCTACGGAGTATTTGAAAAGTCGATATTCTGGCAGATCTTCTTGACAACATACTTTTTAAAATGGTTTATAGCCATTCTCGATACTCCATTCATTTATCTGGCTGTGAGAATGCACAGAAGATATCGCCCTCTTTTGGATTCCCGCGAGAATTCGTGATTGCTTTCTCCACCACGAAACTTCACAGAAGCTATTTTTCAACGGCTTACCACGCCTGCCTGCCGGTAGGCAGGGAACCACACGGAACTCCACGGAAGTTATTTTTCAATATCTTACCACGCCTGCCTGCCCATTCCATTCGGATGCTGTGCAACGGGTCCGTAGGGACCGGTAGGCAGGGAACCTCACGGATTTTGAGAGAAGATATTTAAATCTTGTTCATCCTGTCGGGGGGGAAAAATGTATAAGCTAAACGGGATAATTTTTTCTTTGCTCCTCACCGTTCCACTCGTATCTCCGGTTGCCGCAAAGGACCTGGTTCTTACGATACTCTACGATAACAATGCATATAATGAGGAACTGGAAACGAGATGGGGTTTTTCCTGTTTGGTTGAGGGGCTCGAGAAGACCATTCTCTTTGATGTCGGTGGTGAGGGTTCAGTGCTTCTCAGTAATATGGAGAAACTGAATATCGACCCCAGGGATGTAGATATAGTAGTTCTTTCTCATATTCATTACGACCACATTGGTGGATTGCCCAATTTTTTGGCGAAAAACCCCGATGTTACGGTTTATATGCCGAAGTCTCTGCCGCAAAGCATTAAAGATGAGGTTAGGAATGTGGATGCAAAATTGGTCGAAGTTCATAGTTCCACAAAGGTCTGTGAGAATGCCTATTCTACGGGGGAACTTGGGAGCTTGATAAGAGAAGAGTCACTCGTAATAAAAACATCCAGGGGATTAGTGATAATTACAGGTTGTGCTCATCCCGGGATTGTAAATATAGTTAGAAAGGCAAAGAAGATGCTTGGAACCAATGTTTATATGGTTCTGGGTGGGTTTCATTTGTGCTGGATGAATGCCCGACAGATAAAGGGAGTCGTGAACGGAGTTAAAAGCGAAAGAGTTACAAAAGTGTCTCCTTGCCATTGCTCGGGTAATCTCTCCAGGGAGATATTTAAAAAAGCTTACGGAAAAGATTTCATTCTTTCGGGTGTGGGGAAAGAGATAAGAATAAAAAATGCTTTTTAATTCTCTTTACATTGTTGGATAATTCTTTTTGTTTTAATGGAAATGAATCAGATAGATTTTCTATCTAACGGGGCAAAATTATTTGTGGCCGGTTTCACCATGGGCTGGGGACCGTGTCTCACATATAATGCCCCATTACTTTTACCCTACATTGGGGCTACAGAGAGAAACTGGCAAGGTGGCTTGAAAGTCGCTTTTTTATTTTCGATTGGTAAACTTCTCGCACTCGCCATTTTGGGTGGACTTGCAACCATTGCCTTCAGTTTTATTAATCGATTTTTTCCGCCTCAAAAATCTGGATGGCTTTATTTAATTGTGGCTTTTCTAATGATAGTAATGGGCGTTCTGATTATTTTGGGCAAAGGGTTTAGACTAAAAATTGGAAAAGGCACTTTAGACAGAGGAAATAGAAATATGTTTTTGTTCGGTTTCCTGATGGGTCTTGCACCCTGTGCTCCGTATGTGGCAATCCTCTCATACATTGCCTGTGTGGCGGAAAATACCATTTTAGCTGGTATAATTTATGCCGCATTGTTTGCGGCGGGCACGGCAATTGCTCCCTTAGTATTGGGAACCCTGGTGGGCATTATTCCCAACAAACTGTTCAGAAGGGAGAAATACCTCAAAGCCTTTCAGGTGCTTTGTGGGGTAATTCTCGTCTTCTTCGGCTCTCAACTCGTTTATTATGTATTGAATCTACTCATATGATTATATGGTGCAAGCTTTCATCTTTTTCCTTGACAAGCAGAGATTTTGGAGTTATAATATATGGGACGATTAACAAAGTAGCCGGAAGTTATAACGGAGGGAAAAACATTTACAGCCCACGGAATACACGGAGTTCACTGAAAATAAAATATTCCGTGTTTTTCGCCTGCCCCGTAGGGAGAAACGACTGCCTGCCTGACGGTAGGCAGGTATCGGGGTGTCCTTCGTGGGAAAATAATATCTGTGGCTATGTGCAGTGGACGAGACTTGCCTGCCGGTAGGCAGGTATGAGACTGAAAAAATAAAACTATCTCTTAAATTCTCTTATAATCCCTGTTAAAATGTCTTTTGGGAAGTCTTAATCTTTGTGTCTTAGTGTCCCGATGGAATAGCTACGCATTCAACCCCGAACGCTGTCGCTACGGGACAAGCGGGATAAACCTTTGTGGTAAATAATCTATAAAAAATGATTGCCTATTGCGGAATAGATTGTCGTAGTTGTCCTGCATTTCTGGCAACCAAGAATGACGACAATGATATGAGAAAGATGGTTGCCGAGGCATGGTCTAAACAGTTTAATACTGAAGTTAAGCCGGAAGATATTAACTGTGATGGATGTCTGGCAAAGAATGGGCGGATTGTCAGCATTTTCAGGAATTGTAAAATAAGGAAATGTGCCCCCGAAAGAGGTCTCATAAGTTGTGCTTTTTGTGATGATTATCCTTGTGAAAAACTGAAATACATTATTGACTATGTGCCCGAAGCTAAAGCCAGACTCAAAAAAATCAGATCAACGGATTTAACTGATTGAGCGGATTATTTCCTGCTTATCTGTGACCCTACGACACGAAGACTCAATGATTTATCCCGTGAAATGCGAAGCTTATTTCACTGGGACTCAATGATTATTTATTTACTCTAAAGACATGGAGTAAACCCGACACCACTGGTTCGAAATTTTCTAACAGGGACTTTCACGAGACTGGAATGAGATTTTATATATAAAAATTAGTTTGTCTCTTATAGGTCTCTTACATGTCACTGTTTTATTTTTTTTAACTTCTTATTATCAAATGTTTTATGATTGTCTTATCTAATCTTTAGAAGCAGTAAAAATATGGATAATGTTATAAAAAATAGATTAAAGAAATCTCTTGAAACCTACTTTAAAGAGATCCATAAGATTTATACTGGTGGCGGTTTCAGAGAGGAAAGCTTCTATCCAGCACTTAAGAGACTCTTAGAAGAGTGTGCCGAGCTTTTTCAAAAGAAAGAAGAAGCAAATGTCCTTGTACTACCAAAAAAGACAGAGGTGGGAATACCTGACTTTCGTGTTGGTAAGAACGGTGAAATTGTCGGATACATTGAAGCCAAGACACCAGATACGAGCCTCAGAGAAGTGGAAAACTCTGAACAACTCAAAAGATACAGGGACTCTCTGCCAAATCTTATCTTAACCAATTTTTTGGAGTTCAGGCTTTATAGGCAATTTAAGGAGAAAAACCACCTCGTTAGCAGATTAATTAGTAAAGTAGAAGTGGGTCGTCAACATACTTTACAAAATTTAAGCCTCCCCCCTATTCCCGAAAAATTGGAATCATTCTTCGAACTCTTAGAAAAATTCTTTTTCTTTTCCGTCCCTGAGATTCGTAAGTCTTCTGCCCTCGCTGTTGAACTTGCCAATCGAACCCGATTCCTTGAACGCATTCTGCAGGAAGAACTTTCGCGAGAGAATGAAGAAGTAACGAGATTTTACAAGGCCTTTCAGGAAGAGCTTATAGAAGGTCTGACAAAGGAAAGGTTTGCCGACCTTTATGCCCAGACCATAACCTATGGGCTCTTTGCCGCAAGAATAAAGATATGTAGGGGCGAACGGCCGTTCGCCCCTACCGCCTGGGAATTTATTCCAGAAAATATTCCTCTGCTTAAAGAGATATTCTATTCTATGACAGGACCTCATTTCCCCGAATCCCTGATTTGGATTGTAGACGACATCGCCCAGGTGCTTGAGAAAGCGGACACTGAATCCATTCTTCAAGAATTCAAGACAACTCGATGGGAAGAAGACCCGGTAATCCATTTTTATGAAACCTTTCTTGCAATTTACAACCCAGACGAGAGAGAACGATTGGGGGTTTACTATACTCCCTTACCCGTTGTTTCTTACATTGTAAGGTCTATCCATAAACTACTAAAGGAGAAGTTTGGAAAACCTGAAGGGCTTGCCACGAGAGATGTTACCCTTCTTGACCCAGCCGCCGGGACTCTAACCTTTGTAGTGCAGGCAATAAAGCAGGTTCAGAAGGAGTTAAAAGAAAGGAATAAGGAGGGACTTATTAAACCATACATAGAAGAACATATCCTGCCACATTTTCATGCCTTTGAGATCCTCGTATCACCCTATACAGTTGGTCATTTCAAGGTCTCTATGGTTTTAGAAGAGATGGGTTATAAGTTCAAAGAGGGTGAAAGGTTCAAATTCTATCTGACAAACACATTGGAAATAAAAGAGCCAAAGCAGACAAGTTTTCTCATTGACCTTGCAAAAGAAGGTCGGGAGGCAAAAAAGATAAAGGAAAAAGTGCCGATTCTTGTTGTCCTTGGCAATCCCCCTTATTCAGTCAGTTCGGAGAATAAGTCAGAGTTTATCGAAAATTTAATGGATGATTACAAAGAAGATGTGAGAGATGAGCGGAACATTCAGCCTCTCTCAGATGACTATATAAAATTCATACGATTTGCCCACTGGAAGATAAACCAGGCAGGTAAAGGAATTCTGGGATTTATCACGAATAACTCCTATCTATCAGGAGTAATCCATCGAGGGATGAGGAAAAAACTTCTGGAGACCTTTGATGAGATTTACATCCTTAATCTTCATGGTTCTTCAAGAATTGGCGAAAAGACACCCGAAGGCGGTAAAGATGAGAATGTGTTCGACATTCAGCAGGGTGTTGCTATTGCCTTATATTTGAAACACAAAGAACCACAGAAAAATAAAAAGGTTTATTATGCCGACCTCTGGGGATTGAGAAAGAAAGATAAGTACCCATATCTCTCAAATAATGATGTAAAAACTACCAAATGGCAAAAACTTAAACCTGTTGAGCCTTACTACTTCTTTGT
>DFBT01000076.1 GCA_002366725.1 Caldifarciminota bacterium UBA3073 | reverse complement strand
AGATACGCTGCCTGATGAGATCGTCTTTTACACCATACCCTATCCCTGCGAGCCAAATCAACTGTACCTGTTTTCTGTATGGGTGAAGAAGGTCGATGTCAACACCGATCCTCACTATCTACCAGGCAACTGGTGTCAGATTAGAGACGACGATAGAATTGGTTTTACTGTCGGCTTCCACGGTACACCAATCGATAATGCGTGGAACTGGTTGGGTGATAATTTCTTCTATATGGATCAGGTCGACTCAACAGAGGATTGGAGAAAGTATGAGGTTGTAGCGATGTCTCCTTCGGATGCCGCCGGAGTATCCATGAGGGCAAGATTCACATCATTCCCCACCGGAACAGTATATTACGACGACTTCGAAATTAGAGATGTTACAGTTGTTGTTGGTATTGAAGAAGAAGACGGCCATGAAATTGCATCCTCCAGACTGTTACAGAACTATCCCAATCCATTTGTCCATGAGACCAACATAAGGTATCAACTACCGAAGGATACGTATGCTAATCTGGCGATATATGATATTCTTGGGAGAAAGGTTATAACTCTCGTAGACGAGAAACACATGGCTGGTCTTTATACCATAAGGTGGGATGGTAGAACAGAGAATGGCAACAGGGTTGCGAATGGGATATACTTCTATCGTCTGACCACCGATGATTTCCAGAGCACACAGAAGATGCTAATCCTGAGATAGTAGAGGACAATATTGCGGGGAGGGGTTACCCCTCCCCGCAATAGCAAGGGGGTAAAAGTGAAGAGTAAAAGTAGGTTTATCAGGTTTTTCTCTTTAATTGTATGCCTTCTGTCTGGCATCACCTGTTTATGGGCCGGCACATCGGGGAAATTAGCCGGTAGGGTCACCGATGCCCAGACCGGTGAAGCACTGCCCTTTGCCAATATCATCGTAGAAGAAACCACCCTGGGTGATGCCTCCGACCTTGATGGCTTCTATGTGATATTAAATGTTCCTCCAGGAACATACGCCGTGACTGCGAAAATGATGGGGTATCAGGAGGTAAAGATAACAAATATAAAGGTTGCAGTCGATTTTACCACCACCATGGATTTCGCTCCCAACCCGACGGTTATAGAAGCAGAAGGTATCACTGTCGTTGCTGAAAGAGAACTCATTCAAATGGACCTAACTTCTACCCGTGCAGTAGTTGATGCCGAAAGGATAGACGCATTGCCCGTAGAGGGATTCCAAGACTTGGTTAATCTACAGGCCGGTGTAGTAGAGGGACACATTCGTGGAGGTAGGAGTTCTGAAGTGGTGTATATGCTTGACGGCATCTCTATTACCGATCCCTTCTCTCATGAGGCAGCAGTAGATGTTGAGAACAGTGTCATCCAGGAATTACAGGTAATAAGTGGGACCTTTAATGCTGAATATGGACAGGCGATGTCGGGAGTTGTTAATATTGTTACAAGGGAGGGAGGCAATAAATTGTCAGGTCGCATCACTACTTATACAGGGGATTATGTCAGCAATCATACTGAAACCTATATGAACATAGATCACATAAATCCATTTAGCACCTACAATATTGAGACCACCCTTGGTGGTCCTTTCCCTATCTTTGGCAAGAAGCTTTCCTTTTATGCTACAGCAAGGAGATATTACAACGAGGGATACTTATTTGGTAAGAGAATTTTTAACGCCTCTGACTCCTGTGATTTCTCAAAAGACAATCCAGATGAGTGGTACATAGGAGCAACTGGTGATAGTTCAATGGTGCCTATGGCCCCCACTCTAAAGAATTCTCTTTATGGGAAATTTACCTACCGACTTTCTCCCGGGGACAGATTCAGTTACAACCTGATGTGGAAAAGCCGAGATTTTCGCGCATACGACCATACCTTTAAATACAACCCTGACGGTGACTATAATCGATACGATAGGGGTTATTCAAATATATTCAACTGGAATCATGTCATAAATTCAAAAACCTTCTTTGAGCTTAAATTTGCAAATTCTTTTCACGATTACAGACAATACATTTATAAGGATTCTCTTGATAAAAGATATGTTGATCCAGAACGATTACAAGACGCAAGTAACTATGCATTCCGCACTGGAGGTACCCAGATGCGGTATTTTTGCAGAAATACCACATCATATATAGGAAAGTTTGATATCACAAGCCAGGTAACCAATACTCATCAGATAAAACTGGGTGTAGAGCTGAGGAAACATAAATTATTCCTTCACGAGTTTGAAATTGTGCCCAAGAAGGATGAGGTAGGAAGGGAGATTCACCCATTCGAACCCTATATCCCTCCCATCAATTACACCAATCATAATAAGTACACGAACTACCCATTTGAAGTCGCCGCCTATATTCAGGATAAAATTGAGGTTAAAAATATGATTGCCAATATCGGTGTTAGATTTGATTATTTCGACCCCTATTGGAAAATTCCCACTGACCCCCGTGACCCCAATCCTAAAGATGCTTTACACCCAGATACACTTAATCCATATGACCCGGGAAATCCTATAAGAGTAACAGGTGAACCATGGTTTGAAGATGTAGAGCCAAGGATCCAGATAAGTCCTCGAATTGGAATAGCATATCCCATAACCGATAGGGGGGTTTTACATGGTTCGTATGGTCACTTTTTCCAGATTCCTCCATTTGAATATATATATACTGATCCTGAATTCGAAGTATATGCTGCTGGACTTACAAGCAGGATGGGGAATGCTGATCTGGAACCCCAAAAAACAGTTATATATGAAATAGGCCTGCAGCAGCAATTGAGCGATAATATATCTCTTGATGTGACTGGTTTCTTCAAGAACATCAGGAATCTTTTGGGAATTAGGATTTACGAAACCTATATAGGAAGTAAGTATGCACAATATATTAACAGGGACTATGGTAATGTGCGGGGTATAACTGTTGCATTGGAGGGTAGATATTCTCAATACTTGTACGCCTCGCTTGACTATACCTATCAAATTGCCAAAGGAAATGCATCAGACCCCAATGCCGTATTCTGGGATGTCCTGGCAAACCGTGAACCTGAAAAATTCTTGGTGCCTTTAGATTGGGATCAGATGCATACCCTTAACGGCGCTGTAACTATAGGCTATTCACAGTTTTGGGGAGTTAGCCTTATAGGAAGATATGGGACCGGACTTCCCTACACACCATCCCATGAAGGAATTCGCATCGCCCGTGAAAATAGCGAAAGGAAACCCCCTCAGTATAATGTTGATTTAAGAGCGTACTACAATCTTAAACTAATAGGATCGAATTTCTCCCTATTTCTTAAGGTATATAACCTGTTTGATATAATGAACGAGGTGAATGTCTATACAGACACGGGCAGGGCTGGTTATACACTAATTTCAAGTCCCGGCGTAGTACGTGGTATCAACACATTAGAAGAATATCTTATAAGACCTGATTTTTACTGCGCACCGAGACATGTAATCCTGGGATTTTCTGTAGATCTTTAACATTTTTCCCAGTAAAGTAGTTTAGCACGGGAGATAAAATGAGGAACAAAAAAACAATCTTGTTAATTTCGGTAATTCCACTCCTCATGCAGGCTACCTCTCTCTATGCCCAACCGCGTGATCCTGCTCCTCACACAGGCGATAGGTTTTGGGATAAAAGTGGAATAATGGATGGCAACCTTGTAAGAACAATATTTTTTAATCATGGAGAGATAGCAAAATATGCTACTCCATATTCTGGAGAATGGCCCAAAGGAAGTGGGCATCTCTATGTGGATGGGGTAGCAACTGTTGTCCAAGCAGAGTGCGTGGATGAGGACGGCGATACTATACACCCTTTAGAGGTGAACTATCGGGAGGATGTGGATAGGGATGAGGACGGATATCCTTTGGGCTGGTGGCCTCTTCCGGGCTATTGCAACTATTATCAGGATTCCCCGGCAATGAGTGATGACCCCGAATCCTGGCCAGTCCGATGGCCAGACAAGCCAGAGTGGGCAGGATATTGGAATGGCTATTTTGGTAAGGGTGTAAAAAACGCAGACTTGGAGACCTACTATGTGGTGGACGATGACTACGATACCAGATGGAATTTTTATCCGGATCCTACCGATACCACCCGGCGAGGTCTTGGATTGGCGGTTGCCGTGAGGGGATTTCAATGGTCGCATGTCCTGGCAGAGGATTGTATCTTCTGGCATTTTGCAATCACCAATGAGGGCACATATGACTATGAGAAGGTTCTCTTTGCGTCTTATATAGACTGGGGAGTGGGTCAGTCCATGCCTAGTCCAGGTGGAAGTGATGATTGCGGCAGCTACGATACAGATATAGACCTTGCATATGCATGGGCTATCAACAACGAAAGTCAGTGGGGTGGTAAGGCTGGAGTAGCAGGATTTGCCTTCTTAGAGAGTCCAGGGAATCCCTGGGATGGTATAGATAACGATAATGACGGGTTGACCGATGAAACGAGGGAGAGTGGGCCCGGAGGGTGGGTATATGGTTCTTGTGGTTACTACAGGGAGGATGGAGCATTGGATGAAGAAGCTCGAGCAAGTGGAGTACCTTTTGTACGTTGGCACTGGTCTGGTGATGAGGACGGTGATTGGCATGCATTCACTGATAGAAATGAGAATGGAGTATGGGACCCCGGTGAGCCACTGAACGACGACCTTGGAGCAGATGGTATCGGACCTACAGATGAGGGCTATTTTGGCCCTGATGAAGGTGAGGGTGATGGTATACCTACTCTAGGAGAGCCGAATTTTGACCAGACCGATAAAGATGAATCAGACCAGATTGGCTTAACCGGATTCAAGATCTTTATGGTACATGAGGTGGGGCATAAACCAAGTGAAGAAGAAGCGGTCTGGCAACTCCTATCCCAATTGGTACCCCCTACAGAAGAGCAACAACTTATAGGTGTAAATCTTGCGATGTGGTTCGCATCAGGAACATTTCCGCTGCATCCAGGAGAAACACAAAGATTTTCCATTGCGCTACTATTTGGAGAAGATTTGGACGATTTAAGAAGAAATACAAAGACTGTTCAAGCAATATACAATGCAAACTACAATTTTTCAAGACCACCAGACAAGCCTCGTCTTACTGCAATCCCTGGGGATGGAAAGGTCACACTCTCCTGGGACGATAGGGCAGAGTATTCATATGATAGATATCTCCAGGAATATGATTTTGAGGGATATAGAATTTACCGCTCAACTGAACCAAGTTTTTTGGAAGCAAGAATAATAACGGATGCTTATGGTAATCCAACTTTTCGAAAACCCCTCGCACAATTTGATTTAAAAAATGGACTAAAAGGTCCCCATTTAATTGATGTCTATGGAGCAGGTTTTAATCTTGGAGATGATACAGGACTGCGACACACATTTGTAGATTCGAGTGTAAATAATGGTCAGACCTATTATTATGCCATTGTATCCTACGATCGGGGATTTATTGCTCGTGATTCCCTTGGGAATGTTTTATTCGATGAAGATGGTTATCCTATTGGTATTGCCCCAACTGAATGCACTTCCACATTATTTATTGATGAAAGGGGTGTAACTATGACGGATGTAAATACTGCTGTTGTAACGCCAAATGCCCCTGCTGCTGGTTATTCACCCCCTGTTGTGGAAGGGGAAATTATACACAGGGGTCCAGGAACAGGTAGTATCGAAGTAGGATTTATCGCTCCAGAGTCTGTAAAAGATGGTGCATATTATAAGGTTATTTTCAGCGATACATCATTTTTGCATCTTGACAAGGCTCCTGGTTATACAATTATAGGAGATACCTTACCTGATGACCCTTCTTCACCACCAGAGACACTGGTGACCGGTATGAATGTGAGTGGCGTTGATGACGAGAGTCCTCTTTTTGATGGACTGGTGGTTTATTTCCACAATGATACTACAGCGGTCTTTGTCGATTCCCTATCTGGCTGGCTTGTCAAGCAGAACAACCACGAAATCGAAGTCGGATTTAACCCAATGTTCTCCAGCGAGACCAATCCAATTTTTAACCTGAATACACTTTATCCCGCTGATATGAAACTCATCTTCTCCGATACTATCGTCTCTACCTCTATAGCCCTGTTTGGGTCGTATAAGGCAATACCAACAAACTTCTCAATCTGGAATGTTACGGGCGATAGTCTGGAATGGCCATTCCTCTTTGACGATAAGGATGGAGACTCTCTGTATACAATGGGGGATGCAGTCATTATTCTCGTAGAAGATCCCAGTTCAGTGGTTAATTATAGAACAACATGGGAACTCCGCCTGTCAGGCCCTCCTGCTATTTATGATACAACCTATATTGGTGATGACAGCATTGTTGTTGATACCACCTTCCTTGAGGACCCCATTCCACCTCAACCGGGAGATATTTACTGTCTCCGAACAACAAAGCCTTTCAGAGGTGAGTGGTTGGATGCCGAAGGAGATACGCTGGATGGTGATGTATTCGAATTTGTGGTCAAAGCAGAGTTTTGCAGCAAGGAGAAGGCCAAAGCAGAACTGGACAGGATAGCTGTGGTGCCGAATCCCTATGTAGTTGCAGCCTCCTGGGAGTCCCCCAATGTTTATCAATTTGGCAGAGGAGAAAGAAAGATAGATTTTATACATCTGCCACAAAAATGCACTATTCGCATATACACTGTGAGGGGCAATCTGGTAAAGAAAATAGAACACGAGAGCACAATGAAGGATGGTGCAGAGTCATGGAATTTGGTATCCAAGGACGGTATGGATATTTCCTATGGACTCTATATATATCACATAGACGCCCCTGGAATTGGCGAGAAAATTGGCAAGTTCGCCGTGATAAAATAAAAGGAGGAGGTGTAATGAGAACTACTTTTATTTTTCTACTTGTGTTTGTAACAGTCGGTCAATCCTACAGTCAATTTGTCCGCAATGTCTCTGCGGTAGGGACAACCGCTGCTCCTTTCTTAGAGATCGAGGTTGGCTCACGAGCAATGGGTATGGGAGGAGCCTTTGCTGCTGTAGCTGATGACGCCACTGCTATATACTGGAATCCAGCAGGACTATCGAGGTTGAATAGGAACGAAATGACGGTTACCCATATAGAATGGCTGGCTGACATAAACTTTGATTTTGTAGGTGGTATATTCTATATGGGTGATTATGGCGTCATCGGAATGAGTCTAACTTCTTTAAATACTGCAGATATGGTTGTGAGAACGGTTGATGAACCAGAAGGAACCGGGGAGATGTTTTCGGTTGGCAGTATGGCACTTGGACTGTCTTACGCAAGGAATCTGACCGATAGGTTCTCGATTGGTTTCAATACCAAATACATTCAGGAGAAAGTCTGGCATATGACTGCCTCAAGTTTTGCGGTCGATTTCGGGACTTTATTTATTACCCACTTCAACGATATGAAGATTGGAATGACCATATCAAATTTTGGCATGGATATGATGTTATCCGGGAGAGATGTTATGGTGTATCATGATATCGATCCAACAATAATGGGCAACAATGAACTGACTGAAGCCAATCTGGTTACAGACAAATGGCCGTTGCCTTTAGCCTTCAGGGCTGGGATAGCGATGGATGTTCTGAAGAACAGAACCAATCGTCTAACTATTGCCACAGACGCCGTTCATCCAAATGATAACACAGAGTATCTGAACTTGGGAATAGAGTATGGTTTTAATGACTTATTGTACTTAAGGGGCGGCTACAGTTCATTATTGAAGCGGGACAGCGAAGAGGGACTTACATTTGGTTCGGGTATACGCGGTAATATAGGTGGAGTGGTTTTATTCAAAGTAGACTATGCCTTTGCAAATTTTGACAGACTCGGTGGTACCCACAGGATTTCTGTGGGAATAGAGTTCTGATTAATCATCGAATCCCCGGAAACGACTATAACACTCTCAGCGTTTCCGTTCTGTAAGCACAAGTTCCAGTCTTCCATTTTTTTACCCCCTCTGTGGGGACAGATTTTAAGTCTTTCCCCTTCGAGAAAGATTGTATGAGACCCCTCCGATAGCGGGATGACCTACCCATGAATGAATTTTGATATTTTTATTTTACTGTATTTTTGGTGTCAAATGTTTTATAATCGCCGAAACTTTTTAATTGTTATTATCTTGCTCTGCCTTGGCTTCATTTCAATAGAAGGCAACTCTCTTGCACAGGAGATCTTTACATTCCAGCAGGGTGTGGATGGATACTATGGATGTACAGATGCACATATCTTCATCGATAAACCCGACTGGAATACGGGCGGTGAGGATATGTTCGAGGCCACAGGGAACGGCGGAGAGGTGGATGCAAAGCACGCCCTTGTAAGGTTCGATCTCTCATCCATTCCATCCGGGACAGAGATCGACTCTGCCTGGGTTTACCTCTACTTCACACAGAGGAGAACACCCCAGACAGATACCAAGGAGCTGGGTGTTTACCGTCTCAATCGAGCTTGGGGAGAAGGAAGTGGTAACGACCCCGGCGGCTATGATGGTCAACCAGCAGTCTTGGGGGAATGCAACTGGAATTATGCCATCCTTGATAGTGTTCCCTGGGCAGTAGCTGGTTGTAACGGCGTGCCCGATGACAGAGAAGGGACGCCTGAAGAGGTTAAAAGCTTCTACACAAGCACTTCGACCAATACATGGCACTCCTGGACTTTGACTGATATGTGCCAACACTGGATGGTTTATCCCGACAGCAATTTTGGGTTTGTCTTGCGTGAGCCGGTAGTTTCTTTAGCTGGTGGGATACTGGATTTTGCATCGAGCGAATATAATGTTGTCAATTACCGTCCAAAACTTTATATTAAACTTTCGTCTGAGCCTCAAACTATTACGGGGACAGTCTCAGAAACCCACACATATAATTCAATAACTGTTGAAGCCACTTACACCGGAGATACAGACAATGACGGATATGCAACCTTGAGTTATAAACTATCAGATGAGAGTGAATGGGAACCAGAGGTTACTATGGAAAAACAACCCTTTTTATATAAACAGACGATAACAGATCTCTCTCCCGGCCTTGAATACGACGCAAGGGTAACATATTTCGACCCCGATGGAGTTGTTGGTGAAAACCCAAAGTATATAACCAATATCCTCCTTCCTCATATTAAGATGACAGCGGGCACGATCACTGCAGAGGCAGAGGGACCCAACATAATAAAAGTCATAGCACCCTATTCTGGTGATGCAAATCTTAACGGGACTGCAATTCTTGAGCATAAGCCCTCGGTTGTCACCTGTTGGATCGACGACGGATATATGTATAGGGTGGATTCTTCCTTTCAAAGAACTATTATTGGACTCATCCCTGATACAGATTACGATGTTAGGGTCACATATGAAGACCCTGATGGAGTGGAGGGTGAAAACCCTCAGGTAATCTGTAATATTCACACTCCTCCGGGAGAAGAAACCGTGACTCTCGACTCCTGGGATAGCACCCATTTCCACATAACTATGGGTGATTACACGATTGAATACGACAAGACTGAAACAGATGGATATATATTTATATATCCCACTTTAGAACCCTCGAAGGCACTGGCAACGAGGGTTGTTCACGGTGCTCTATTCGATCTTATGAAACCTGAATATGTGCAGGATATATCGGCGACAGAGACCGAGGATGAAATTTTGATAACAATTCTTTGTACAAGAGATTGGGCTGATTTTACTATTCTCTTCACGGTGTATAGAGATAGTCCCGGATTGATAAATTGGCAGGCAAATATATCAACTAATCAGTCTGCGGTGATAATCGATAATCCGAGGGACCTTTGGTTTTACGACAGAGTCAACGGATGTCTAACAACAGGTGGTATAACCAGATATACAAAACAAGCAAGATTCGCCTCCGGCATCTGCTACCTCTACGAAGACACCCTCAACAGTTCAATCTTCTACTTCGAGGATTTTTCTACACTCAATGATTACTTCACGCTTAAAGCAGGATGGGCACCCGAATATGTAGTGGATGCCTCCGGAGGAAGTATTGGTTATAAAAGGCCTATTGGTCCACCAACAATTATTCCAGCGGGAACGAATTTTGATATTGTAGACACATATATCTATATAATCCCCGGTATGCCCACCTCTGAGGTAGAGATAGCAGAGAGATTCATTTTCTCATTGTCAAAAATTTATGAACATATTTATAAACCCGATATTATAGAAACCAATTGGCAAGAGGTGGCATCTTATGAGTTGAACGATCTCCTTGATGCAAGATGCTGGGTGGCGGTTAACGGTGTTGATTTTTTGAGGGCATATGTCAATATCCCCCGTTTTGACTCTGCCGAATTGATTGCGCAATTGGATGTGCTTGTAGCAATTGAAAAATATGAGGAGATATATGGTGATGTAACTTCTATAGATGATGGTCTGGAGCAAATCCTGCCCTATTTTTATAATACCACACACCAAACAATTGTAAATGACTATCCTAATGAGGGTATAACGAGAGGAGATAGCTGGTATACGATGGAACTTGCCATTGGTCTTGCAAAACTGGACAAAATGGGAAGTGATATGGCTGACTTGCTGCTCTTTCTATCTATTCCAACGATTATTGACTTTGCGCACAATGTTAATTATGAATTCCCGGTCTTCTTTGATTACAACACCAACAATGCATTATCCGGTTCAGAGCCAGATGTAGCTGGAGGGTATGCTTATCTTATGCTGGAATGTTACGACCTTAAGGAAGAACAACTCTATCTTGACGAAGCAGAGGCGTCCATTCAGCATATTGTTGGGAAAGGTTTCAACCTCGCGTATGAGTTACAGATGACAGCTGCCTGTGCGGTAGCCTGTGCCAGATTATATCAAATCACAGGCAACAGTGATTATTTGAGGATGAGCTATATGCCCCTCGCAAATATAATGAGAGCCTGCTGGCTCTGGGAGTGTGATTATGGATACGCTTCAGATTATCTTACTTTTTTTGGAATGAGTCCCATGCAAGAGGCAGGGGTTATCACGATGAAGGAACAGTATGAGGTCTGGGAATATTTAAATGAGTATGTAAACCTCACTTCAGGACTCATTCCGGAGTATTTCAATAATTTAATTGGCGGATTTATTGATTACACCCCAGCAGTTATGCGATATTCTCTGGCACCTTTTTTACCTGAAGAGGCAGTTTGGACAGAGACCACCATATACGGTGCAGTAAATGTTCCATCTATGTATGTCCCACTTGAGGACTTAAGGCAGGGTTGGGAAAAGTCGGGACAAATTGGTCAGGAGATCTATGGTGCGGGTGGTCCGATTATCTTTGCTGCCGCCCTTTTCGCCGTTGAGGAAGAGGATATTTTAGATAGCATAAATCGATGCCTGCTCTTGCAAAGCAGCCCGAACCCGTTCAATAAATCAGTAGCTATCGATTATTTCCTAACTGGCAGGAGCTCTATACTAACCACACTCAAGATATACAATATTTCAGGACAACTTATAAGAACCCTGGTCAATGAAGAGAAGCAAGCGGGTAGATATAAGGTCTTATGGGATGGTAAGGATTCCAGCGGCAGGCGCCTATCAAACGGTGTGTACTTTCTAAGGTTGGGTAGAGGAGAATCAAAGGACACAGAAAAGATACTGCTCATAAGATAGTATCATATGACCACGAATTCTCTTGTCACTGCAAAATGCGTCGGTAATACCTTTTCCCTATCTCTTTGATTCACCCTTTCTCCCACCCATCATACCACAAAATTCCCCATTTTAAAATAGTTTTTAAAAGGGATGAAATCGAAAAAAGCAAAAAAAAAATTCATAAAAACATTTTTTCCTTGACAAAATCAAATTATTATAATATAATATAATGAAACCGATTTCATCAAGAATAGTTGACTAGAACTATATTTTATGAAACCGATTCCACAAGGAGAGAAAGAATGCCGGGGACAATAAAAGAGGTCGCAGAGAGGGCAGGGGTATCTATAACCACCGTTTCCCGTGTAATCAACGGGAATCCGAAGGTAAGGCAGGATACAAGGGAAAGGGTTTATGAGGTGATAAAGGAGTTAGGGTATGTGCCAAGTGCCATAGCAAGGGGATTAACTCTCGGCAGAACTCATACCATCGGGCTTATACTTCCCGAAATCGCAGATGGTTTCTTTTCTCAGGTAATCAGGGGTGCCGATGAGGCGGCTGTAAGGCAGAATTTCCATCTCCTTGTTTCCACATTTCACAGTCATCGAAGTGATGAGGAGTTGTCCTTCAGGCTTCTGGGCGAGGGAAGGGTAGATGGTCTAATCCTTATGGACCCCACACTGGGTGATGACTTCTTGATGGAATTTCACAGGAGTAGTTTTCCAATTGTTGTTTTATGTAAAAAAATTAAATATACTAATTGCAAATATGTAGTAATAGATGATTTGCAAGGTGCCTATCAGGCGGTTGTACATCTTATAAAACATGGATACAAAAGGATTGCAACGATAAGAGGTCCCCTTGATAATTATGACGCATTCCAAAGACTTGCCGGATACAAGTCAGCGCTTAAGGATTACAACATAAAACTAAATCCAGAGTATATAGTAGATGGTAACTTCCAATGGGAGGGAGGAGAAAGTGCCATGCATATACTTCTTGACCTTGTCCAACCGCCAGATGCTGTATTTGCAGCCAACGATCCCATGGCTATTGGAGCAATGGAGGCGGTCAAGAAAAGAGGTCTTTCGATTCCAAAGGATATGGCAATCATTGGATTTGACGATATAGAACTTGCAAGGCTTGTTACTCCTCCCCTGACGACCGTTCATCTACCAATGTATGAACTCGGTGCTATGGCAGTTGAAAGTATTACTGGTATGTTGAAAGGTAAGAGTACAAGAAGAAAAAACATACTTAAGACAGGACTTGTTATAAGGAAGTCCTGTGGTTGTTGATAATGGCGGGTTCTCCTGAAGTGTCTTGCGTGAAACAGGGGTTAAAGAGCAGGTACGATCTCCTGAATCCCCGTAGAGAAATTTTTGAAAGGAGGTGAAAGGCATGAAGAATAAGTGGATAATTGTGGGCAGCGCCGTTCTTCTGATTGCCCAGATAGCCACTGGTGTTGGGCATATGGACCCTCAATCTATGCAGGTAATGAGCAGAGACCCCGCAGAGGAGTTAACGATAGATGGAAGACTCGATTTGGGTGATACGCTCCATTGGGATAGACACTTCTTTGATCTGGGCTTCGGACCCGGCTATACCCCAGTTGATGCTGGCTTTGGAGTCACAAACTGGGAATATCCACCAAGCGACATAGTGCCGGACGCAAACGGTGATGGGAATGATGGTTACACTGATACATCCACCGCGATTGTTAAATTCCTCCATCATGGGACAGACCTGTATATAGCTCTCCAATCGGACGACGAATCAGTCTGCAAGCGTTTCCCCGGATGGGAAGGCGATGGCCTCTTTATGAAGGTCAAGATGAGGGAAAGTGGTGCACTATTTGAGTATAAACTCTTCTATGTAAACGAAGGGGTTGGTGACTCCGCTCGATTTGAGATGAACGGTCCTGAAGGTTCCGGTGAAGGGGCATCCTACGAATTCCCCGGTACTATAACAAACGACAACACAGCACCTGACTCTGGTTATACACTTGAGATGGTGATTCACCTTGATATACTCGATCCCACTTATGAACCGTATGATTCCGTATGGCTCTCTATGATGATATTCGATATGGACTTTTATGTCCCGGAGCATGCGACAGCTCCCGATCCCGACCTCTGTGACTATTTCAAGAGCTGGTGGGGGAGTGAGTGGGGAACTGAATTGAGGTGTCTATTACTCGGTGACCTAACAACTGTAGATGCCTACCAGATACCAGAGGATAAGGGTATTACTATAGACGGTCAACTCAGTGAAGATGTATGGGAAAACGCTACCGCAATGACCATCGGCAAGGGTAGTCAGGGAGCGACTGGTTGGTATTGGATGCAGTGGGGTGATACACTAAACGAATGGGATGATCCAAGCACTGCAACGATCAAATTCCTGCACGATGGTACAGACCTTTACCTTGGGATCGTATCGGATGACTCCTCTGTGTGTGAGTGGGGACCGGGCTGGGAGGCGGACGGTCTCTTCCTGTGGATGAGGGACCCCTGGGTTATACCAGGTCCCGGGGAGAGGCACGAGGTAAAACTTATGTACTTCGGCAATGTGGTTGGGGATACTGCCAAGCTTGAGTTGAGTGCATCTGTGCCAAGTGGTGCAGTAGAGGGAAAATCCTATGAACCTCCTGGAACTGTAACACATGCCGATACTGGCGGATGCGGCCCAGACCACGGCTACTCTCTTGAACTTGTTCTGCATACAGATATGTGGGGATATGTGGATGGTGATTCAGTGTGGATGGCCCCGGTTATATGGGATATGGACCATTCATCCTGGGATGTATTCGATGAGCATACCTCCGATTATGTAAAGTCCTGGTGGGGATGCGAGTGGGCTGATATAAACTTCGATAAATACTATATGTACAGACAGGTATATCTATCACCAGAAGTGGGTATAGCGGAAGATGAATCCGGGCCAAAGGTATGTATGCTCCGTCAGAACTATCCTAATCCCTTCAGCAGGACGACCGCAATAAGATACGAACTCCCAAGAAAAACACATACTGTGCTCAAGGTCTACAGCCTGACGGGGCAGGTAGTAAAGACACTGGTAGAAGGTAATGTGGAAGCAGGAATTCACACAGTCTACTGGGATGGCACCACGGATGGTAACATGAAGGTTGCCAATGGTGTTTATTTTTATCGTATAAAGGCTGAGGGGTTTAGCGAAACACGCAGGATGTTGCTTGTAAGATAGCATACATTAAGGGAGAACCCGCCATAAAAAATGAGTGGCTCATCCATCATAAAGGGTGTATTTCTACTGCAAATAGCTTTATATAGCACACTCTCGGCGGGGGTCACAGGAAAGGTAGTGGGTAGGATTACCGATCTTCAGTCACACGAACCGCTGTCTGGAGTAAATGTGGTGATAGAAAACACCAGGCTGGGTGCTGCCACAGATATTGATGGCAACTATATCATTCTGAATGTCCCTCCGGGTGAGTATTCCATCACGGCATCTATGATAGGATACGAGGCCAGGCAAGTGATGGATGTTAAAGTGTCGTCAGACCTCACTACAGGGCTCGACTTCAAATTGAAACCCACCATTATCGAAGGCGAAGGCATCACGGTTGTGGCAGAAAAATCCCTGATACAAATGGACCTCACCTCATCGGAGGCCACATTAGGTTCCGAGGATATAAAAGAGATGCCCGTTGGTAGCTTTAAAGATCTTCTAAAACTACAGGCAGGAGTGACTGTTGGAAGTGGTGGTGAAATCCACATCAGGGGTGGTAGGTCTGACGAGATTGTATATATGATAGATGGCGTATCTGTCACCGATCCATTCTCTGGAGAGATGATGATGGAGGTAGAGAACAGCATTGTGCAGGAGATGAAGGTAGTGAGTGGGACATTCAATGCTGAGTACGGTAAGGCTATGTCGGGTGTAGTTAACATTGTAACAAAAGAGGGAGGGAGAAACCCCTCTGGTGAAATATCAACATGGACGGGAGATTACATCTCAACCCACGAGGAGACATTCCAGCATATTCACCATTTTGAACCTTTGAGCAACCATAATGTAGAGGCAACCCTAAGCGGACCAATAGGTGAAAGAATAAATTTTTTCTTATCTACGAGGCTATATAAAAATGGAGGATGGTTATATAGCAAGAGAATATTCAATCCATCTGACTCCTCAAAATTTGAGTCAGGGGACCCATCAGAGTGGTATGTTGAGACCACGGGTGACAGTAGTTACGTCCCGATGAATCCAGAAGAAAAGAAATTTTTTTACGGCAACCTTTCATATCAAATCCTCCCCAACTCAAAACTCAGATACGGATTTATGTTGGGTAACCTTAAAAAAAGAACCTACTGGCATCTCTTCAAATATGATCCTGATGGAGCCCCTACAGAGTATGAGAAATCCTGTATGCACCTTCTCACATTCACGCAGGCTGTCGGTGCAAGAACCTTCTTTAATGTGAGGTTAGCTAGTAGTGCAAAAGATTATAAGTCCTATGTGTATGAGGATACGCTCGACAAAAGATATGTTGATCCCAGAAGATTGAATCGAAATGCATATGCATTCTATACAGGTGGGTGTGATATGAACCACTACTACCGGGTTTCAAAAAGCGTATCAGGGAATTTTGATATCACTTCCCAGATAACTGGAACTCATCAGGTTAAATGCGGACTGGAGGCAAGGAGACACGCCCTTTCTTTAGAAGAATTTGAGTTGCAACTGGACGAGACCACTGATTGGAAGCCCAGACCCTATCCTATCTCCTCAACGAGACATAATAGATACACACACGACCCTATAGAGGCTGCTTTTTACATCCAGGACAAGATGGAGTTTAATAATTTGATAGTAAACGCAGGATTCAGGTACGACTATTTTTACCCCGACGGTATAGTTCCACTCGACCCAAGGGACCCGAACAACTCTTACTGGCAGAGGGATGTGTGGTACAGGGAGGCAAGTGTAAAACATCAGATAAGTCCTCGACTTGGAATAGCATTCCCAATAACAGAGAGGGGTGTTCTTCACTTTTCCTATGGTCATTTCTTCCAGATTCCTCCTTTTCAGTATCTCTATCATAACCCAGAGTTTGAGGTGATGGGAGGGGAACTCAAGTCACTTATGGGCAATGCTGACCTGGAACCCCAGAAGACGACCATATATGAGTATGGAATCCAGCAACAGTTTGGCGATTTAGTTGGAGTGGATTTAACTGCATATTATAAGGATATAAGAAACCTTGTAGGAACTGCCATATATGAGCTTTATATAATGGGTGATAGATATGCAAGGTATGTAAATCGTGATTACGGGAATGTCAGGGGTGTTACTGTTTCACTCAAGACCCGGCCTATTGGTTTTATCACTACTTACCTCGACTATACCTATCAGGTAGCGGAAGGAAATGCCTCAGATCCAAACGCGATATTTTATGACCAGCAGAGTGAGCCACCAAGAGAAAGTGAGATACAGGTTGTGCCTTTAGATTGGGATCAGACGCATACTATTAATTTTACCTTAAATATTGGTAAACCTGATATAGGAGGTATCTCGATTATAGGAAGATATGGTAGTGGGTTTCCATATACCTCTGAATACCAGAATATACGCCTTGGCTTTGAGAACAGTGAGAGAAAGCCCGAAACTTATTCATTTGACCTTAAGGCACACAGAGATTTTACTCTGTTTAATGGGATATTTTCAATAAACCTTTTGGTTAACAATCTCTTCGATAGAAAGAACGAAGAGGATGTTTATCTCGACACAGGAAGGGCAAGCTATTCACTTATTCCACATTATACAAGCGAGGTTAAGGGTCCAAATACATTGGAGGATTTTCTGAACAGACCTGAGTTCTATTCTGAACCGAGGAAGGTAGAGATAGGTCTATCATGTAGATTTTGAATTATGTAGGCATCCCGTCTTGGCGGGATGCAAATATATTTGGCACTACAAATGTTGGAGCCCTCTTTATGAATAGGCTAATACTTATCATAATAGGTATTTTGATGGCGCTCGATGTGCCCTCTGTTGAAGAGCATGGTGACAGGAAATATAGAAAACGGGGACTTCACAACGGCAATCTTGTGGAGACCCTCTTCTGGAATTTTGGAGAGGTCGCCTGGTGGAGAAAACACCCATCAGGGGTCTGGCCAAGGGGAACTGATCATTCTTATATGGACGGTATAACACCAATAGTTGCAGCGGAGGTGGTACTCTCGGAGGGTGATACTATACATATAGTTGAGGCAGGCTATCGGGAACACTACGAGGAAGACCCCATAACAGGTGTTGAATATGGATGGCAACCTATTTCTGGTTATTCAAACCCATATGAGGACAAGATTGCGATGAGTGATGACCCTGATTCATGGCCAGCTTCCTGGCCTGACAAAATGAACGAGCCCGACGACCCTGGTTGGCCTGGCAGTTGGAACGGATATTTTGGTAAGAGAACGAACGCAGACCAGGAGAGTTACTTTGTTATGGATGACTATTGTGATCACGGAGCAGCATTCCGTGAGAAGTTCTACTGTGATATGTATGACTCCTCAAGGGGTGGACTTGGAATGAGGGTCGAGGTAAGGGGATTCCAGTGGTCCAATGTTCTGGCAGAAGACCTGATATTCTGGCACTATGATATAACTAATATATCAACTACACACTATGACGAGGTTGCATTTGGTATGTATGTAGACTGTGGTGTTGGCGGACCGGATGATTCAAACGATGACAATGCCTTCTACGACACCGAGATGGATATAACATATTCCTGGGACCCAGATGGTACCGGACAGGGTGGTTGGGAAACAGGATATGCGGGTTATGCGTTTCTCGAAAGTCCCGGTAATCCATACAACGGGATAGACGACGATGGTGACGGTAGAGATTGTCCTGGGCCTGTAATTGACGCTGGTGTCTCCCTTCCCGGAAGTTTTTCAGCAGGAGAACAGTGTGTATTAATAGATTACGATACATATAAGCGTAGTGTTGTATCTATGCCTGATACAGGTCTTGTTATACAGCACCGTGGAATCTTAGATAGGATAATGCCAGACGAGGTGTTGGTCGAGATTGACTGGAATGGTATGGATGATAACCTTAATGGGCTTATAGATGAAAATGAGGATATACACACCGGTCTTAAATATAAGGATTGGATTACTGGAGGAGGTCTAAATAATCTTTTAATAGATGAAGCAAGGGATGACGGGATAGACAACGACTCTGACTGGAATCGGGAGACAGATGATGTTGGTGCAGATGGTGTCCCCGGGACCGGTGACCGGGGAGAAGGAGACGGCATACCATCACCTGGTGAACCGCACTTTGATGAGACCGACAAGGACGAATCCGACCAGATAGGCCTCACAGCCTTTGACCGTTTCTACATTGGACATGGCGTTGAATATCGATTCGATGACGTTATATGGGAAAGGATTGCATACTATCACTTTGACATTGGAGAGCAGTATCCTGGCAATACTGCATTCCTCTACGGTTCCGGGCCTTTCCCATTACCCCCTGGAAAGACTGAGAGATTTTCACTTGCTCTCGTATTCGGAAACGACCTCGAGGACTTAAGGAGAAATGTAGAGGTAGTGCAAAAGATATATAATGCAAATTATAACTTTGCAAGACCTCCGGACAAGCCTGAGCTACGGGCAGTTGCAGGAGATGGTAAAGTTACCCTCTACTGGGACGATGCGGCGGAATACTCAGAGGATGTATTTGCCGATTCTATCGGTTGTGAGCCTGGAGCATATGGATGGAGAGACTTTGAGGGTTACAGAATATACAGGAGCACAGACCCTGCATTCAACGACTGCTATACCATCACAGACGGACAGGGCAACCCCGTTCTATATGACCCACTTGCACAGTTCGATATTAAAAATGATGTGTCTGGATTTTTCCCGATAGACGTTAACGGTGTTCAATACTATATGGGTGATAACACTGGATTAAAGCACTCATATGCCGATTACGATGTGAAAAATGGGCAGACATACTATTACGCAGTAGTATCGTATGACAGAGGATGGGCAGAGGCCGGCATGCTCCCATCAGAATGTACAAAGGTTATCAAGATGGATGTTGTGGGGAATGTTACACTCGATAAAAATACAGTGGTGGCTACACCGCGTTCACCGGCAGCAGGATATAAGAATGCGCAGGTAGATATAGAACATACAAAAGGGCATGGGACAGGAGATATATGGATAGATGTCATGGATCCACTCCTGGTGAAGGAGAACGCTTACAGGATTGTATTCGATGACACAACTCACCAGGATACAACGATATATTCATTCTATGACCTTGGTGGCGATTCACTGCTTTTCACTTCCACTTATGTAGAGGGAGAGGACTTCAATCCAGTATCCGATGGAATGAGATTGCAGGTCAGGGACGACACCGTTGCCTGGAATGATTCCCTAACAGGTTGGGTAGAAGGAGATTGTAATCTACTCATAAATGTTGACCAGTTGTACAGTTCTCCTTATAGACGCCCCGGTTTTCCTACAAGTTACGAGATAAGGATTGACACCTTCGGTATAGATACATCTTACCTCTACTCCAATCCACAGTATCCTACGAACTTCACGGTATGGGATGTTATAGATAGTCAAAAGGTCAGATACTATCTCTGGGAACCGCCGGGCGAGGTAGACAGCCTGCTAAATGCCGGAGATTACATAGATATATGGCTTTGGGTGGACGATCACTGGGAGAGGGCATGGAGGGTAAAATTCTTTGAACCGGGTGTCGACTCAACAGTAAATCCGATCAGAGGTGATTGGGCATATATAGCAATTGATATGCCTTTCAGAAGTGGAGATGTATTCGATATTAAGACGAATTCAGCTTATATTGAAGAAGCCCTTGCCCGGAGTGACCTGGATAGAATTGCGGTGGTGCCTAATCCCTACTGCGCAGCCGCAGAATGGGAACCACGGAGGATCCTTGCATCGGGGAGGGGCGAACGAAGGATATACTTCATTCATCTTCCTCAAAGAGCTACTATACGTATATACACTGTATCGGGTGAGCTTGTAAAAGTGATAGAACACGACTCGTTTATAGACAATGGGGAAGAACCATGGGGCCTTGTCTCAAAAGACGGTATGGATATAGCGCCTGGTATATACATATATCACGTAGACGCGCCTGGCATAGGCGAAAAGATTGGCAGATTTGCCATTATAAAATGAAGAAATTTTTTGCATATCTCGTGCTGTTATTTGTGCCTGGCTTTCTCTACTCACAGTTCGGTGTTTCTAAGGTGGGGACGACCGCTGCGCAGTTCTTGAAGATAGGCGTGGGTGCCAGGGCAGTTGGTATGGGCGGTGCATTTGTAGCTGTGGCTGACGATGCAACTGCTATATACTGGAATCCAGCCGGTGTATCGAGATTGAGCAAGAATGAGGCAGTAGTTATTCATACAAGCTGGCTGGCAGGTTTGCGTTTTGACTTCGCGGGCGTGATCATCTGTACACCACGCTGGGGAAATATCGGTGTGGGTGTCACTTCCCTATCAATGCCTGAGATGAAGGTAAGAACGGTAGAAAATTCAGAAGGAACTGGGGAGATGTTTGCTGCAGGAGACCTTGCTCTTGGACTGTCTTATGCAAGGTGTCTGACAGACAGATTCTCTGTGGGAATTAACCTGAAGTATATAAATCAGAGGATATGGCATATGAGTGCATCAACCTTTGCGGTGGATGTGGGGACGCTATTTGAGACAGATTTCAACGATATGAAGATAGGTATGAGCATATTAAATTTTGGAGGGAAGATTGGGTACAGCGGAAGGGATATTCTGGTATATTACGATTTCAACCCCGACTTTTTCGGGGATAATGATAGAATAATTGCTGACTTACACACTGATAGGTGGTCACTGCCTCTTATGTTCAGGGTGGGGATATCTTTGGATGTTATAGGGAACGAGAGTAATACTCTCACATTGGCGATCGATGCAAAACACCCAAATGATAATACAGAGAGCATAGACCTGGGTATCGAGTACATCTTCCATAAGAGGATTTCACTGCGTGCAGGATATTCGTCTCTCTTTCTAAAGGATAGCGAAGGGGGACTCACTCTTGGAGGCGGCATAAGGCATCGTTTTGGAAGTTATGCAGTGAAACTGGACGTTGCCTATGCGGATTTTGGCAGACTACAGAATGCAAAGAGGTTGTCTCTCTCATTTGAATTTTAAGTGAATTGTACATAATAGCAATATTAAATTAGCAATAAATTACTGGTCAGACTGATTTTTCGTGATAGTTGGCAATTAGATTAGCTTATTTATCCTTCTCCTTGCGAAGGTCGGAGTTCCTTGTATATAAAAAGAAAAGGAAAGATATGAAACATAATATGTGGATTTTGATAGTGTTTTTTGCCCTGGCTGGTTGCAAGGGTAAAGATGGGGATAAATTGACCATATGGGTTATGGGTGCTGAGGGGGAGAAGATAAAAGATGTGATTGCCTTATTTGAGAAAGAAAATCCCGATATATCCATTAGAATCCAGTCTATACCGTGGTCTGATGCACACATGAAGCTTTTGACCTCTGTTATAGGGGGCACAACACCAGACATCTGTCAACTGGGCACAACCTGGATTCCCGAATTTGCATCTATGAATGCGCTCGCTTCCCTTGACAGATATGTAGAGGGGTCAGATGTGGTAAAGGAGGGAAACTTCTTTGAAGGCTCCTGGAGAACAAACATAATAGGCAGCAGCATCTATGGTATACCTTGGTATGTGGATACAAGGGTTCTCTTCTACAGGAAGGATATACTAAAGGAGGTAGGTTACGACCATCCACCGTCTTCCTGGGAGGAGATGAAGTACTTATGCCACGGCCTTGTAAGAGATACTAATGGGGATGGAATTCCCGAGAGATATGCTATAAACTTGCCCACAAGCGATGCATTCATTCTCCTTATATTTATCTGGCAGGCAGGTGGAGACATACTTTCCCCCGACTATACCAACCCTACTTTTGACGACCCAAAGATAAGGGAGGCATTTGAGTTTTACTACAGTTTTTTTGATGAGGGACTTGCCCCCTTAGGAGGGACTGCTGATATAGATCTTTTTCATGCCTTCAAAATTGGATTCCTGCCGATGTTTATAAGTGGACCCTGGATGATTGAGCTATTAAGCAAGCAGGTCCCAGAGATTGACGGAAGATGGGCAGTCGCGACTCTCCCAAAGAAGGAGACCGGAACATCCTTTATAGGTGGGTGCAACCTCTCAATCTTTAAAAACTCAAATAATAAAGAAGCAGCATGGAGGTTTATTGAGTATATGTCAAGGACAGAGAATCAGACGAGATGGTTTGAACTTACAGGCGACCTTCCCGCTGTAAAGGCGGCATGGGATCAAGATGTCTTGAATGTGCCCATAATCACCGCCTTTGGAAAACAACTTGAGGATGCAAGGCCATCTCCTCCAATCCCCGAATGGGAAGAGATAAGAGATAAGATGGAGGTCTATCTTGAGGAGGTTATATACAAAAAGAGGAGTATGGATGAGGCATTAGAGTTTCTACAGAGGGATGTAAAGAAAATTCTTTCAAGAAGATGAGTATAAAGAGATATAGTATTCCCTTTCTTTTTATAGCACCCAGTCTGTTGCTCTTCTTCGTCTTCTGCTTCATACCCATAATTGTGGCTTTTTTCACCAGTCTTACTGATTGGGGACTCGGGGGTGCATCCTTTGTAGGATTTAGAAATTATGTGGAACTTGCAGGAGACCCCCTCTTCTTGCGTTCGCTGAAAAACACCCTTTATTTTACCTTTGTTGGTATGCCGCTTTCTGTTCTTTCTGGCCTTGTGGCGGCAATCCTCTTAAACAGCAGTCTTGTGAAGTTAAAGACCTTATTCAGGACAGGCTTCTTCCTGCCCGTGGTGACGAATCTCGTTGCCTGTGGGGTGGTCTGGCGTTGGCTTTACAATCCACAATATGGGGTAATAAAGTGGTTTTTTGAACTTTTTAAAATATCTTCTCCAAACTGGCTCGGTGACCCAAGGTGGGCGATGCCATCGATAATCCTGATGGCAACATGGAGGAACTTCGGATACAGTATGGTGATATTTCTTGCCGGGCTGCAGTCGATACCGAGACGTTTCTATGAGGCTGCCACCGTAGATGGTGCAGACAGTTTTAGAAGTTTTATTCATGTAACCCTCCCTTTGTTAAAACCCACCACGGTTTTTGTGTGTATCATAACTACCATAGGTTATTTTCAGTTATTTGCCGAGCCGTATGTTATGACTAACCAGGGTGGTCCCGTAAACAGCACCCTTTCTATTGTGTTGTATCTATATAAGAATGGATTTAAGTTCTTCAGATTTGGATATGCATCTGCCATAGCCTACGTTCTGTTTTTTATAATTTTCATATTCAGCCTCTTCCAGTTGAGATTTATAAGACACACTGTGGAGTATTAGTATGAGAGATTTTAGACGGGTTATCATCTACGTCATTCTGATAGTTGCATTTATTGCGACGCTCACTCCGTTTGCATGGATGGCAATCTCATCCTTCAAAACTCAGGAGAACATATTCACATTTCCACCCAGGTGGATACCTGAAGATCCCACTGTCAGTTCCTATCTGGAACTCTTTCAAAGAATGGCATTTCCCGTCCACCTCAGGAATAGTATAATAGTCACGGTATCCGTTACAATACTCGTTCTATTTCTGTCTTCCCTTTCAGGGTATGCCTTTGCAAAACTCAGGTTTCCGGGCAGGCAGAGGCTCTTTGTCTTATTTCTTGTGACAATGATGGTGCCCGCACAGGTGACAACCATCCCGGTGTTCCTCTTATTAAAGAGACTTGGACTTTTGAATAACTATCTCGGGTTAATCCTGCCAGCGGGGGCGAGTGCATTTGGGATATTTCTTCTACGTCAGTATATGCAAGCAATACCTGATTCACTCCTTGATGCCGCAAGGATCGACGGATGTTCCGAATTCAGGATATACAGAAGTATTGTCCTACCACTATGTATGCCCGCGATTGCCGCGCTGGCAATTTTCACATTTATGGGAACATGGAATGACTTTTTCTGGCCGCTTATCATTATGACCCACGAATCTATGTATACACTTCCTGTTGCACTTGCAAACCTTAATGCAGGACAGTATGCCACAAAATACAATCTCCTGATGGCGGGTTCGGTTGTTGTGACAACACCGGTTGTCCTTCTTTTTGTATTTATGCAGAGATATTTTATACAGGGTATTGCCTTGACGGGAATGAGGAGCTGATATGGCAAGATTCAAGAACAAATATGGATATTTTTCAGATGATGGAAGGGAATACATAATAACAAGACCCGATACTCCGCGACCCTGGATAAATGTGATATCCAACGGGGAGTACTCGTTTATGATATCACAGGCCGGGGGAGGTTACAGCTGGTATAAGGATTCAAATCTAAATGCACTTACGGCGTGGAGGGAGGACCTTTTGAAAGACGAGCTCGGTAAATTTATATACATAAGAGATAATGAATCTGGCGAGGTCTGGTCTGCAACTTATAAACCAGTCTGCAAGAATCCCCAGAGGTATGAATGCAGACACGGCGTGGGTTACACACTCATAAATTCAAAAAACTATGGGATAGATACCGAGCTCCTCCTCTTCACCCCACCTGATAAGAGTTTGGAGTTGTGGAGGCTGAAGGTCAAGAACACTTCTAATAGAACGAGGTCACTTTCTATATTTACATATCTGGAATGGAGACTGGGGCCTCCCCAGGATACACATAAGGAGTTTCACAAACTTTTTATTGAGACATCGTTTGACCCAAATCTCGATGCGATATTTGCTACCTCAACTCTATGGGATGTCCCCGGCAGAGACAGAAGTGTCCCCTGGGATTATATTGCATTCCACTCTGCAAGTAAGCAGGTGAGCGGTTTTGACTGCGACAGGGAGTCATTCATTGGCATCTATCGTTCGGAGAAAAGCCCCATCGCCGTTGAAACAAATAAAATAGGGAATAGAGGAGGGAAATGGGTTGACCCAATTGCAAGTTTAAAAATAGATATTGTACTTCCTCCCGGCAAGGAAGAGACGATCATATTCACACTGGGAGTGGCAGAGAACAGAGAAGAAGCAGCCTTTTTGATAAATAAATATAAAGACGAAAGAAGCACCCAGGGTGCATTTGACGAATTAGGCGAGCTTTGGAGGTCGTATCTTGATACGGTATGGATAGTGACACCCGATGATTCACTGAACATCCTGGCAAATATCTGGCTTAAATATCAGACAATCTCTGGGAGACTTTGGGCAAGGGCGGGTTACTACCAGCAATCGGGTGGGTTTGGATTCAGGGATCAACTTCAGGATAGCCAGGTATTTCTTCCCATAAAACCCTCTTTGACGAAAAAACAGATACTTCTCCATTCACGCCATCAATTTTATGATGGAACCGTATATCACTGGTGGCATGATATCTCAGAAGTTGGTGTGAGGACAAATATGACAGATGACCTCTTGTGGCTTCCTTATGTTGTTATAAACTATCTAAAAGAGACTTCTGGCTTCAGTATACTGGAAGAGAAAGCAAGGTATGTGGATAAGGAGATAGATGAGTCACTCTATATTCATTGCTGTAGGGCAATAGATAAGGCGCTTGAGAGAATGAGTCCCAGAGGGCTGCCTCTCGTTGGAGACGGAGACTGGAATGATGGTATGAATGGAATGGGAAGGGGTATGAAGGGAGAGTCAATCTGGTTAGGACATTTTGTGTACGGCATCCTACGGGAGTTTGCCAAAATAGTTGAGATGCGTGACAGACCACTTGCCGAGAATTATAGAAAGAAGGCAGAGGAGATAAAAGATAGTATAAATAGATACGCATGGGATGGTAGATGGTATTTAAGGGGGACAAAAGACGACGGGACTAAAGTTGGTAGCAATACCTGCAAGGAAGGGAAGATATTCCTGAATGCCCAGACCTGGGCGGTGATAAACGGAGTTGCCGAAGGTAAGAGAAAAAAGATAGTAATTGCTTCGGTTGAGGATTTGCTCGACCGAGAGTATGGTCCACTTCTCCTCTTCCCAGCCTATTCATCTCCCGATGAGCATATAGGGTATCTCACGAGGTATCCACCGGGTTCGCGAGAGAACGGTGGAAGGTATACCCACGCCGCAACCTGGGCTATAATGGCTGAATGTAAACTTGGCAGGGGGGACAGGGCATATGAGATGTACAGGAAGCTCTCCCCAATTAACTGTGCGAGTAATCCCGATATCTATTTGTGCGAGCCTTATGTACTTCCCGGGGATGTCTTTGGGCCAGATTCGCCTCACTTTGGGAGGGGGAATTGGTCATGGTATACGGGTTCCGCAGCCTGGCTATTCAGAGTCATAACGGAGTGGATACTTGGAATCCGTCCCGCCTACGAGGGTCTACTTATCGACCCATGTATACCCAAAAAATGGACTGGATTCAGGATGAGGAGACCCTTCAGGGGTGCTGTGTATGAGATAGAGGTCAAAAACCCGGATCATTTAAACAGTGGAATTAAAGAAATTCGCGTGGACGGAGAGAGAGTTGAAACAGGTATAGTCCCGGCCTTCAGCGATGGTAGAGAACATAAGGTTTCTGTAGTGATGGGGTAGTAATGATCGATTCCATTCTCTGTGGTTTTTGTATATCGTTGGGTAAGGAGGTGTTATGTTAAGGCGTTTTTTTATTTTCGTTTTATTTATATTCCCGGTAGTTCTTGCTGGTAGCGAACCAGACATAGTGATATTCACAGAGGATGATTATGTAGGTTGGGGATACTATGATGCTTCCTGGGGGACCTTTAAAGGCGGAAGTTACCTGCTGCTTGCAGGACCCGGTAATGATAAGCTTCCCATAGACAGCATACACAGTTATGTTGGTAGACATTCTGGCACAATTGAGTGGCGATCTGCCCCAGGTGGTCACTGGAGAATTTTCATTGCCTCTCCCGAATGGATAGGCCACAATGCCGAAGGATACAGTAACTTACTCTTCTTCATCAATGGACCAATGGAATTAGACAGCACATCACTACCAAAGATAGGTTTGGAGGATCTTGATAACCAGAGCTCCTCTCTTGCCAATCTCTCTGATTACCTTGATGGTATAGATGTTGATACACTTACATGGCAGAGGGTTATCGTTCCACTTTCAGCATTCGAACCTTATGGTGATTTCGACCTAGACAGACTGAAGGCCGTGAGATTCAACCAGGGGACAGACGATGATAGCCTGCATACAATATGGGTGGATGAGATAAGGGTTATCTGGGGAGAAGTGGACACAATTCCACCTGATGCACCTGTTGGGCTTGTTGCAGTAGGTGGCGATGAGTGTGTTTATCTTGATTGGGAGGATAATACAGAAGAAGACCTTATAGGATATACGGTTCATCGCTCTGCTACTCAGGGAGGACCTTACCAAAGAGTAAATGCCAGTATTGTTTCCCAATCGAGATATATTGACAGGGAACTTGAAAATGGGGAGACATATTATTATGTTGTGAGAGCTCTAGATGCGAGAGGAAACGCGAGTGAGGGCTGTGACGAGGTATGGGCAACACCAGAGGAAGATACACTGGCGCCGTCACCGCCCACAGGGCTCCAGGTAGAGGTACTGGATAGCAGGTTAATAGTTGATTGGTATGATAACCCGGAGCTGGATATACTTGGTTACAATCTGTTTCGCAGAGAGACACCGGGAGGTGAATTTTCTCAAATGAATACCTCTCTTCTCTCTCGATCTTATTATGTTGATGATGATGTAACCAATGGTGAAACTTACTGGTATTTTGCCACAGCTGTTGACGAATCCGAGAACGAAAGCGAGGGTTCAGATACATTTGAGGCTACGCCCATCGCCTTAAATCAGGATGAATTTTTGGAAATGGTGGCAAGGAAGGCGTTCTCTTACTTTTGGGAATGTGCGGGTCAGAATAGTGGAGTAATGCAGGAGAGGATGACCGATACAATAACAGGTGCCACAGGTGCAACTGGATTCGGGCTGACTGCGATATGCATTGCATGTGAGAGAGGATGGATAGAGAGGGAGGAAGGTGCGCAGAGGGTTATGAATATACTCCGATTTTACAACGATGTGGTTCCCAATTTTCATGGTATATACAGTCACTGGCTTGATATGGAAACGGGTGGGGTGATCCCATTCAGCCCGAGGGATGACGGGGCAGATGTGGTTGAGACCTCATATTTTATGGCTGGTGCTCTTACCTGCAGACAGTACTTTGACGGAGAAGACTCCTTAGAGACTAAGATAAGGCAACTGGCAACCCAGTTGTATGAGAATGCCGAATGGGATTGGATGCTCCAGAATGATGTGGGTGATACACTCTATACCATGAGTTGGCATTGGTCTCCAAACTATGGTTTCGGTGGTTTGGGAATGAGACTGACAGGCTACAATGAGGCAATGATAGCATACATTCTGGCGATAGGCTCTTCGACATATCCCATACCGCCGGAATGCTTTGAGCTTGGCTGGGCAAGTACATATCAGGGGCCTTCCACCTATTACGGTATTACCCTGGATGTGGAGAGTGCATCGGCTTCGCTGTTCACATATCAATACACCCATTGTTGGGTAGATTTCAGGAATTGGGTGGATTCTCACACAAACTACTTTGATAACTCTGTTAATGCAACACTCATTAACAGGGAATACTGTATTGATAACCCCGATGGTTTTGAGGGTTACGGCGAAAATCTCTGGGGTCTAACTGCCTGCGATGGGCCTGCTCCTTACTTCTATCAGGCGAGAGGACCTTTCCAGTTTGACGATGGAACTATTGCCCCGACTGCTGCGGGAGGCTCTACACCGTTCACTCCGGCCTATTCATATCAGACACTCAGGTATATGTATGACAATTACAGGAGTGATCTATTTGGAATTTATGGGTTCGAGGACGCATTCAATCTCAGTGTGGAACCCGACTGGTTTGACAATGATTATATAGGTATAGATGAGGGTCCCATTGTTATTATGATAGAGAACTATCTGAGCGAATTGGTATGGGGTAAATTTATGCAAAATGATGAGGTTACTAATGCTCTGCAACTGGCAGGTTTCACGGGTATAGAGGAGAGACCAATTTCTGAAAGCACACCCCTCAAATTTTATCCCAATCCTTTCCAGGATAGGACTACCATAAGGTTCGTTCTACAAAATGACAGCCGTGTCAGAGTTTCCGTTTACGATGTTTGCGGCAGATTGGTGAAAACAATTCCCAACGGTATTATAGAGAAAGGTATTCATACGATAGAGTGGGATGGAGAAGACAGATATGGCAGAAAGGTAGGGAAGGGTATATACTTCTGTCGGTTAGAGATGGAGGGGAGGGATGAAACTTTTAAACTCGTGTTGATAAGATAAAACATTTGAGCGCATCGACCAGGTCGATGCATACAATGACACGGTCATTGCACTCCATAAGAAAGTATTATGTAGAATTAATACTTCATTATTACCAAGAGTTATGTACGGTATATTACTCTTCCTGACCATAAGTGTCCTCACTCCCGATGACCTCATCGGATTTCCAAGAGATACGGTATTTAGAATAGAAATATCATCTGACTCTATACAACTTCTGAGGAGAATAGCTAACGATACATGGGGATATTTCAGGGATATTGTGGACAAGAAGACTGGCCTACCGCTTGACCACATAAGACTCTCACCCGAGGTTGAAATAGGTGGTTACACATCCCCGACAAACATAGGGCTGTATATTGTATCAGTAATATCAGCATATGACCTTGGTTTTATAGAAAGAGAAGAAGCTCTATCAAGGATAAGAAAGGCAATGTCTGCTGTTGAGGAAATGGAGAAATTCGGTGAATGGCTCTTCAACTGGTATGACCTTGGCCCACTCAGACGTTCAACCGATTTTATATCGGTTTTGGACTGTAGTTGGTTTGTGATCGGTCTCATAATTGCCCGCCAAACCTACCCAGAAATCTCCCATTTATGCACCGGTATAATCGACCAGCATGACTTTTCTTTCTTCTACGACGACAGTGTGGGACACATGAGACATGGATACGATGTTAGAAAAGGAGAGAACTCTCCATATCACTATGGCTTGCTATGTACTGAATCAAGGGCTGTGAGTTTCCTTGCCATAGGAAAAGGTGATGTTCCACAAGAGCACTACTTCAGAATACACAGGGTTCTTCCGAACAGTGATGTAGAAGGAAGTTTAAAAGATTATCTGGGCGTTGACGTGTTTGAGGGCTATTATAGGTATAAGGATATAAGGATTGTGCCGAGTTGGGGAGGGAGTCTATTTGAGTTCCTGATGCCCGCGCTATTTGTAAACGAGAAAGTGTTTGCAAGAAATAGTCTCGGCAAAAATGACTCTCTTGCCGCAGCCATCCATATTGATTACTGCCTGGGCGAAAAGGGCTATCCTGTTTGGGGAATGTCCCCCTGTTGTGCACCTGATTACAATTACCGTGAGTACGGAGTCTCTTTGATAGGCGAGAAGAGAGATGGCTATCCAGATGGTATAGTTACACCTTATGCCTCCTTTCTTGCCCTCGATTTACTCCCCAATAAGGTTATCAAAAACATTAAAAATTTGTTATCATACGACATATATGGTGAATACGGGTTTTATGATTCCGTGAATCCCCTAACCGGTGCAGTTGCGAAAATATATCTCTGCCTCGACCAGGCACTGATACTAATATCTCTGAACAACTATTTGAACAGTGGAGTAATAAGAGAGAGGTTTCACAGGGATGAGATAGGCGAGAGTATAGAAGACCTGATATCTATGGAGGAGTTCTTTTGAATGCTAACACAGAATTGAGGGTCAGATATTGACATTAGACATCCCTCTTGTACTTTTTTTATTTATTCCCCACACTATTCAGTACTTTCTGTCAATATTTACTTGCAGGATACACCCTCCATTAAATCCCACTATATGTGCTTTACGGTTTCCAAATAATCTACACGAACAGGGATTCTACCATCCTAATAAAGCCCAATACCTCCATCAAAAATTATAGCATCAAGAACGGGTTAGTTTCTAAAAAATTTCGATTTTTTAAGCTTGACACCTTATTCGTATCTTTAGTCAATTTCATTAGCGATTTCAAGGGGTTGATGTCCTGCGGGGTTTTCAACCAATTTTTAATCACTTTTTGCTTGACATTTGTCACCCTAAAGGGTGACCGACCAAGGTGACTGACCAGTGCCGATAATTTTTTCTTGACAAATCAGTCATTTGGTGTTATAATACAAAATTGTTAAATGAAAATACAGACATCTCGGCAAAATGTAACTTTACATCTTAAACAAGGATTGCCCGCTTGCAGGTAGGAGATGCCTGTCCATACGGATCTTGAGATTAAAAAAGAGAAATTGATCTCAAGATCCGTCCAAAGGATCCGTAGGGAAGAGATAAAAAAGAAAGGAGTGTAGATGGAGGGTCTCATTCAGAGCATAAAAAAGGCGGAAGAGGAGGCAGAAGAGATCGTAAAAAAGGCAAAAGAGAGGGCAGAGAAGATCGTAAAAGGGGCGGAAGATAAAAGAAAAGAAGCATTTTTAAAAAAAGAGAAACAAAGGGAGGAGAAGATGGCAGAGGCGGTCGGGAAGGCAAAAAAAAGGGCGGCGATTTCGTGCAAAAAAATGGATGAATCCCTGAAGGAGAAAAAAAGGGATATAGAAGAGAGATTCAAAAAAGGAAGTAAGAAGGCAAGGGATATTTTATGGCTATAGCACAAGTAGAAAAGGTGCTTCTCGCCCTTCACAGGGATGAGAGGGAGAAATTTCTCTCGAGACTTCAGGAAGAGGGCATTTTACATGTTACCGAGATCAGGGAGAAAGGTGGAGCCGAGAGGGAAGAGAATACAGCCCTCAATATGAAGATTGCATCACTTGAGAGGGTTATAAACTATCTCCGTCCCTATACGAAGGAGTCATTTATCGATGCCCTCTTTGGCAACAAGAGGGTGGTTGACAGGAAACTTTTCGGGGAGACCCCCGTCTCTTCAAAATATGAGAAGGCGATTTCGGAGGTTAAAGAGATCGAGAGAAAAAGGACTGAACTACAGAGAGAAAAAACGCAGTGTGAGACACAGCTCGAAGAGTTGCTTCCCTGGGAGTCCCTGAATATACCCATTGAGGAATTGGGGAAATTCAAGCAGGTATGCGTGGAGGTGGGATTTATACCCAAACCACCTCCCGATTTTGATGAGAAGGTTTCCCAACTGCCCGTTGAGGTGGAAATTGTCCGAAGGGAGAAAGATGGTAATTATTGCATATTCGCTTACGGTACGGGGGTGAGGAATGAGATACGAAACTTTCTTGCGGGCATTGGATTTGAGCCCGCGAGGCTTGGTGGATTCACCGGAAAGCCGCAAGATATCATAAAGGGATTACATAGTAGACTTAAGGAGATAGGGAAACAGGGGGAGGAGATAGTTGAGAGGAGTGCAGAAATCGCCGGGGATATAGAGAGGATTTTTGTTATCTACGAGAAGAATTACAATGCGAGTCTGAGGGAGAGAGCCCTCTCCAAAGCGCTTATAACTCCCCGTGCCGTATGCATTGAGGGCTGGATAAGGAGAAGAGATAAAAAGAGACTGAAGAGATTGGCGGATGAGTTTGCCACCGTGACAGTCGAGGATATACCCCCGCGCGCGGGAGAACTGCCTCCCGTGGAACTGGAAAACAGATCCCCGGTGAGACCCTTTGAGACGCTCACAAAACTATATGGAACACCAAACTCGAGGGAAATAGACCCTTCCCCGCTTATAGCCCCATTTTTCTTTGTATTCTTTGCACTCTGTCTTACCGATGCGATGTACGGGCTGGTATTTACCATCATCTGTCTTGTCTTTATGAGGAAAATAAAGGGGGACAAGAGACTGCTAAAGATACTCACTGTTGGGGGTGTATTTACGATTGTCGAGGGAGGGCTCCTTGGCGGATGGTTTGGAGACCTTCCTCAGAGGCTCTCATCAACCCTTCCCGGGCTTGCCGCCTTCAGGGAGAGAATACTCCTCTTTGACCCCATGAATGAACCCCTAAAGTTTTTTATACTTGCCCTCGGTTTGGGTGTGGTCCAGATACTCGTGGGATACTTTGTCGGTTTTTTAAAACTGTTGAGACAGGGAAAGATACTTGAAGCTATTGCCGGCAAGTTATCCTGGGATATGTTCTGGATTTTTCTGCTTCTATTCATGGGGGCATCCTTCGTTTCGGCACTCGAGCCATTTAAATTAATCTTTCTTTCTCTCGTTGCAGCTGCCGCTCTTCTCGTATTATTTGCGTCTGGAGTTCCCTCGAGGAACTTATTTACCCAAATTGCAAAGGGACTTTTTAATCTCTACCAGGGTATAATGGGTACGGTCGGAGATATAATATCGTACTCGAGGCTTATGGCGTTGGGGCTTGTAACGATGGGGCTTGCCATGGCGATAAATATTCTCGTGGGCGTGGTGGCACAGATTCCCATCTTGAAGTTTGTACTCGTGCCCCTTGTGTTTGTATTTGGACATCTCTTCAGCATAGGTATAAATGCCCTCGGTGCCTATGTTCACACACTCAGACTGCAGTATGCAGAATTTTTCACCAAGTTTTTTGATGGTGGTGGTAAACCATTCTCTCCACTGAGAAATGAGACGAAGTTTGTAACGGTGGAGGGAGAGAGCTGAAAATAACATTCTGTATTTTTTGATCAAAATCAACTTAATGAGGAGGATGCTATGTTAAAAAAATGGGGAATGGTTCCGTTCATCCTTATACCTTTGGCGCTTTCTGCCGAGACTAAGATAGGTTATATAGATTCTCAGCGGATACTGAGTGGCTATAGAGGCGGTGGAGAGATCACGCAGGAAATCAACACCGCCCTGCAGGACTGGGAAAAGAAGGCAACGACATTGAAACAGGAGATAGAGCAGATGATACAAGAGTATGAGAGCCAGTCCGTTATGCTATCGGAGAAGTCGAGGGAGGAAAAGAGGGCAGCCATAGAAGAAAAACAGCGAGAGTACCAGGAGTTCATTCAAAGAATCTGGGGTGCGGGGGGAGAGGCGGAGACAAAACAGAGAGAGATAATGCAACCGTTTGTTGAGAAGATTAACGAAATCATTAACCAGATCGGGGAATCAGAAGGCTACACGATGATATTTGATATTGCCGGTATGGGGGTGGTATACGCAAACGATGACCTTGACCTCACACAGAAGATACTGGATGAGCTAAATAAGGAGTATGTAGAGGAGGAAGAAGAGGTTTTTGCTGGCTTTCAGAATATCGAATTCTATGTGCTGAGATTGAAGGAGATGAACAAGGAGGCACAGGATTGTGGATGCGGACAGGATATAAAAGAGAAGCTACGGGCTGCACTGATTGCAATGGAAAACTATAAGGAGGTGAGGGCAACGAAGATAACCAATGCCTTCACGCTTGCCAATGTGACCCTCAGCGAAGACAAACTGACAGAGGAGGATGTCAAGACGGTTGGAAGATATGCCTATGCCGACTTCATGATAATGGGAGAGGTTGAGAAGACCGGCGAGATAATAACAGTCCGCATATCGGTGATAGATATGAAGAAAGAAGAGATAGTCAAGACCGCCGAGGTAAAATCAAGTGGTGAGAGAGAAGAGGACATTATACCCATGGTGTCGAACCTGGCAGCGGAGATCCTACCCTCTATGAAAAAGGATTAGCCCCGCAATATCCGGGGGCAATCTATATCTGTGCCTATGAAATTAACAAAGATAGCGGAGGTCCTTTCGGGCGAGATAAAGGGAGAAAACTCGATCGATATAACGGGGATTGCGAGGATTGAGGATGCGGGGAAGGGAGATATAACCTATATATCCCACCCGAAATATGAAAAATGGCTCAACAAAACTGACGCCTCTTGTATTATCGTGCCGAGAAACAGCAACCTCAGCACCACAAAGACCCTACTCTTTGTGGATGAACCCACCCTTGCAATTATAAAACTTGCAGATATTCTCTACAAGAGGGCACCTCCCGCTGCAGGCATATCGCCCCTCGCAGAGGTGTCGCCACAGGCGGCGATAGATGAAACCGCATCGGTGGGAGCATTCTGTGTGATATGTTCCGGTTGCAGGGTGGGCAGGGGAGCGGTTTTGTTCCCGCAGGTGTATCTGGGAGAGCGTTCTCAAATCGGGGAAGATTGTTTGATATACCCGGGTGTTGTCATCCGAGAGAATGTGAGGATAAATGATAGAGTTGTGTTACATCCCGGTTGCGTAATTGGTGCGGACGGGTTCGGATACATAGTGAAGGCGGGTAAGAGGGTGAAAATTCCACATCTTGGAGGTGTCGTGGTGGGCGATAATGTTGAAATTGGTGCAAATAGCACGATAGACCGCGCTACACTTGGAGATACGATAATAGGCAGGGGTACAAAGATTGACAACCTCGTTCACATCGCCCACAATGTTGTTATCGGTGAGGATTCTGTAATTGTTGCACAGGTTGGGATAGCTGGTTCCACGGAGATAGGAAGGAATGTCATTATAGCGGGGCAGGCGGGGATATCTGACCATCTTACGATAGGAAATGAGGTGAAGATAGGTGCCCAATCGGGCGTGACAAAGTCGGTTGAGGATGGAGTGGAGATATCCGGTTACCCCGCCAGGGAGCACAAGAGGTCAAAAAAAGCATACGCCCTTCTCATGCGGCTTCCGGAGATATACGAAAGGCTGAAGAGGATTGAGAAGAAACTTCTGGGGTAAATGGCGACGGCTACCGAAGTATTCATTTTCAAAGATTCTGTCCGGCTGCATCTGTAGTTAATTCTCTGTATTTCATGGCGATTTGCATTGTGTCGGGGGGGTCAGTAGGAAAGATACCGACAGACCGGAAAACCTGCCTCGACGGGGTCAGATGTCGATATACGGATAAGCTGATATTCTACGAGCCGCTTCTCTGGTTACCCAACTAACTTATCCCCCGTATTTATCTGCGCCCCCCTCTGTTAATTCTTGCATTTTGGTTCCTGCCGGCAGGCAGGTTTGATTTTACTACAAGGGAACATTATGTTGAAGAGATTGTCGTTTCTTATAGTGTTTACCTCTCTCACGGTTGGAACATCATTGTCGGGGACCCCGACGAGGAGTGAGACAGAGAGGATGTACAGGGAGATCATGAGGGAAATGACGGGGCGAGAGGTCTCTCTCGCAAGGGGGGCACCGGACAGCGCAACTTACATCACCGTCAGTCCGTTTCTCTTTGCCCCCCTCGCTGCACGGGATGGTTTTGTCTTCCTGTATATTGAAGCCAGGATTCCCGGGGAGGAGACCGATACACTCTATTCCGGGGTTGTCTACCCCCACGTGATAGAAGAATTCCAATAACCACGCCTGCCTGCCCATACGGGTCCGTAGGGACCGGCAGGCAGGGAATAACACGGAGCGACACAGAGAAAGATTAAATTCCGTGTATTTCCGTGAGGTTCCGTGGTAAGCCGCCGAAAAAAATCACCACATTGTTTTGTACCCCTTTGGAGAGGAAGAGAGATGAAGATAAGCGAATTTACGCCCGATAAGATCGAATCCCTGCCCGTAGATATCCAAAAACTTGTCTGGAGGACACTATTTTATAAATCACAGATCACGATGTACGAAAGAGAATACAGAACGAGAAAAGACGACAAGACCTTTGAAAAACTCGGTAAGTACCGCGAGGTATTCAAAAATATGAGGGAGATAATTAATAAAAAATGCAAGAGCAAGGGGTTGGAGAACATCATTATAGTGGACTAAAATAAGAAAGGAGGCAGAATGTACCGCCCAGATTTAGATTATTTTCCCGGCATATTATCAGTTGGGCTGATCGCTGTTTGGGTTCTGCTCGGGCTGATCGGTTTGGGACTTTTTGTCCTGCTCCTCGTGTCTCTGGGCAGGGATGCGGGCAGAAGAAATTCGAATGTTGCGGGTTGGGTTATACTTACAGTTTTTACGGGGTTCTACGGACTGGCACTCTATCTCCTGAACAGGGGGCCAATCGTCGCTCCGACGAGCGAGAGTTGATGGGAAGATAGAAGAAAAAGGGGGTCTTATGAAAAAGCTTATGGCCTTGCTGCTACTGGGGACCTTTCTCATTTCCTGTGCCCCGAGGACAGTTGTCGTAATGGAGGAACCACCGGCTGCCAGGGTAGAAGTTAAGACGGCGTGTCCAGGTGCCAATTATGTGTGGAAACAGGGGCACTGGGCGTGGAAACACGGAACATGGGTGTGGCTACCGGGGCACTGGGAAAAAAGGCCCAAAAAAAACGCAACATGGGTGCCTGGACACTGGAAAAAGAAAAGAGGAGGCTGGTTCTGGGTGCCGGGGCATTGGAAATAGTGAAAACGATTGCAAAGCGGAACAATTGGCTTTTCTGCATTTGTTATCTTCTATTTTCCGACTACTTTCTTCTTTGTGTCTTCGATATAATGTCTCTCGTTCAGAGGAAGGCGCGAGAGACCTACACAGAGTTGGTAGAAAAATAAGGTTTTAGTTCGTGGAACGAAGTGAAACTTTTCCTCAATTACTTCGTATTATATTGTAAGGCACGAAAAAATCTGCCCAAACTTCTTCCCGCAAATAAAAATTCGATAATTTAAATAAAAGGGAGGCCATATAAATCTATTACTATTTTTTCTCCTTTCTTTGAACGGCGGTAAGATAGTAGAGATACGATTTACCGAAGTCGCACCGAGGATCGATGGCGTTATCGAAGATGTCTGGCAAACTGCAGATTCGGCATACAGATTTATTCAACATTCCCCTTATGAAAGTAAATTGCCAGGTGAAAAGACTGTGGTTTATGTGCTCCAGGATAAAGATAATCTCTATGTTGCATTTCGCTGCTACGCACTAACCCATAAACCAGCCGCCGTTTTTGGGGGAATACGGATTATGTGACCTTATATATGGATCCCTTCGGCGGTAAGACCACTGCCTACTATTTCACCGTCTATGCGAGTGGTAGATTTAACGATGGGATGGTTCTCGATGACGGCCGTTCCACAGACGACTCCTGGGACGGCGTCTGGTATCGGGCGGTAAATATTCATGATGACTGCTACGGAGTGGAAATAAGGATTCCGTTCAGGTCGATCCGCTATAAGCGTGGACTTACAGAATGGGGAATAAATTTCGAGCGGTATATTTTGAATAATCGGGAGACTGTGTACTGGACCGAGGTTCTTCAGATAGAGGATAATATGGTATCCAAGTATGGAAGATTAAAGGGCATAAATCCTCAATCTACAGGTTATTATTTTGAACTATATCCTGAGGGGTTTGTGAGATATGATAAAGAGAGAAAAGAAGAGGGAAAGATTAAGCCAAGCGGCAGTCTGAATTTTAAATGGGATTTGACCTCACAGACGACTTTGGATGCAACCGTGTTGCCGGACTTTGCACAGATTGAATCCGACCCATTTACTCTAAATCTCTCTGAATACGAGGAATGGCTCGATGAGCGCCGACCGTTCTTCCTCGAGGGGAAGGATATCTTTCGAATGTCCGATCTGGGCAAGGGTTTCTATCATCCTCTCAATATCTTCTACTCCCGTGGAGTTGGTAAGTCGATAGATGGTGAGTCCGTACCCATTCTCGGTGGACTGAAACTGACGAGCAAAGCAGAGAGTTGGAATTTTGGGGCGTTTGGTGCCAACACGGATTCCTTAAGGTATTTGGAGGATGATACGGTGTTAACTACCGAGCCCCGTCGGAGCTTTGGAGTGCTGAGGGTGAAGCGCAGGGTGTTAGAGACCTCAGAGGTTGGAATGCTCTTTAGCGGGATGAGGGCAGATAAAGACGATTACAATTTTGCCTTTGGTCTTGATGGAGTTTACCGCTCTGGCATCAATCAATTCATTCTTCAAGGCGCGCTGAGCGATAAAAACAATAAGAAGGGTTGGGCAATTTCGTCCGTTTACTTTGGCTTTATCAGAAATTTCCTGGCTGTGGGCAGCGTCGAGGTGGTGCAGGATTCATTTGATGTGGAAGATGTTGGGTATCTACCCTGGGCGGGAATGAAAAAAATTTTGTCGTTCGTTGGACCATTTAAAATGTATCCAACGGGTGCTCTGAGAAATCTTTCTTGGGGTCCCGGGGTTGCACTTACCCGGGAGCCCGGTGATGTTAATGGCTGGTCAAAAGTTGGATTTTTATTCGTCAATCCTTGTTTTCGTAATAATTGGGGTTTTAATTTGCAACTGCAGGCTGGTCCCTGTTGCGAGGAAGATACCGAATATTTCAACCGCGGTATTAACCTTTCTGTCTGGGGCAACGGTGCAAATTATCATGTGAGTTTCGGCGGTAATTTCAATCATAGTTATAATTATGACCGTGAATTTGTGGCTTATCAGGGTTCCAACTGGTTGTGGTGCGCTTATAATGAAATCCCACGCACTCGTCTCTCTCTGTCATTAAATAACTGGGTTGAGTGGGATACACTAAATACAATTATTGCTATTACAACTAATGCAACGCCAAGAATTGATTTTTCTATAACTGAAGATATGAATCTGGGGATTTTTAATGAGTTTGTGATGGAGATACCCCAGACATATTTTGGAGAGACGGAGTTAACATCTAACCGCGCGGGGTTGCTCTTCTCCTGGAATTTCTTACCCAAAAGCTGGCTTTACATTGCCTTAAATGATCATCGGGAACAAAACGACGAGAGAAAACTTGAACTCCAGAACCAAGTCGGGGCAATCAAGGCAAAGTATCTGCTGTATTTTTAGATTCCCCTCCCGAGACCCATCTTTTTACCGTAAGACACCTTTCTTGAAGCTTCCCAAAACGTGCCCGGAAAAATTTCTTGACATTTCATAAAATTGGTGGTAGAATAATTCCAGATGTTAGATAGTTTGTTGGTTTGTTAGTTTGTTAGTTAGATAGTTTGTTAGATTCAGGGTGAGGTGAGCGCTTATAATTTATGAATAATAAACGCATCGGAGTTTTATCGGTATTATTCGCCAGCATAATGTGGGCAATAGAACCCATATTTGCAAAATTATCGTATCGAAATTCGGATTTCCTTCAAACTTCGGCAATAAGGGCGGTCTTTGGAACACTGACGGCGTTGGCTTATGCGGCGATGACCAACAGAGCAAATCTCAGAATAAACAGGCAGCAGCTTTCTGCATTGCTCTATGTGGCGATAGTTGGAACAATTTTCGCGGACCTCATGTATTTTTTTGCTTTAACACGGGTCCCCGTAATTAATGCGGTGTTGATCGGACACATGCAGCCAATTTTCATCATCTTGATCGGGTTTTTGGTTCTCAAAGGAGATAGATTGACAAAGTTCGACTATGTGGGAGTTTCTTTTATGATAATATCCGGATTACTTGTGACGACCAAAACGCCGGCGAATTTGGCAGCACTCCGACTTGGAACTTTTGGAGACCTGTTGGTTTTATCGGCAACGATTGCGTGGGCAACAACCGCCATAGCAATGAGAAAGTATCTCAGGGGTATGAATGCGGGTGTTGTTACCTTCTACAGATTTTTATTTGCATCTGTGGTATTTGTGATTTACTTGATTTCAACTTCCACAATCGGTATTAGAAATATCTATCAAATTTTGGTGGGGGTCACTACCGGAACTGGGACTATTCTATATTACGAGGGGTTGAAACGTTTGAAGGCGGCACAGGTATCCGCTCTCGAGTTATCCACACCCTTCTTTGCGGCTATTTTAGCTTTCTTTGTTTTGGGTGAATTACTCTCGACGATGCAAATCATGGGAATTTTCTTACTTTTTGTGGGGATATACTACTTATCAAAGAGAGAGGAAATGAGATAAGACCGAAGGCCAAATAAAAAGGTAAAAGTAAAAAGGAAAAAGTAAAAAGGAAGGGGTAAAGGTCAAAAAAGTTCTTGACTTTTTGTCAAATTGGTGGTAAAATTACGAGATTGAGTTTGTAACAGATGGTGAGAAGAATTTATCTAAGGCGTAAAAATCGAAGGATTCTTAATGAGGAGGAGGTCTTATGGTGGGAAAAATAGCTGAAATTCTGGGTGAAGAAGCTCAATATTTATTGGAGCATGAGTGTCGTACGATCTCTAAAGATAATCTTCATCTTCCGGGACCTGATTTTGTGGACAGGATATTTGGTATGTCGGACAGAGGAAACGCCGTCTTGAGAAATTTACAAACGGTTTTCAATCACGGAAGACTGGCGGGCACGGGATACCTTTCCATACTCCCGGTCGATCAGGGCATAGAGCACTCGGCGGGCGCTTCTTTTGCGCCCAATCCCATATATTTCGACCCCGAGAATATAGTGAGACTCGCCATTGAGGGGGGATGTAATGCCGTTACTTCAACACTGGGAGTATTGGGAGCGGTTTCGAGAAAATATGCCCACAAGGTCCCATTCATCCTGAAGATAAACCACAATGAACTCCTCTCCTATCCGAACTCTTATGACCAGAGGCTTTTTGCCTCGGTCCAGCAGGCATTTGACATGGGTGCGGTGGGAGTTGGCGCAACCGTCTATTTTGGTTCACAGGAATCCCGCAGACAGATAGAAGAGGTGTCGTGGGCCTTTGGGCAGGCGCATGAACTCGGCATGTTCACCGTTCTCTGGTGTTATTTGAGAAATGCGGCATTTAAAAAAAACGGGGTTGATTATCACACATCTGCCGATTTGACGGGGCAGGCAAATCATCTTGGGGTTACAATAGAGGCTGACATCGTTAAGCAGAAACAGCCGACAACTAACAGAGGATATATTGCGTTGAAATTCGGCAAAACTCATCCTTTCGTATATGAAAGATTAACATCGGACCACCCGATAGATTTAACCCGATATCAGGTGGCAAACTGTTATATGGGACGAATCGGATTAATTAATTCCGGTGGGCCCTCGGGTAAGAGCGATTTGCAACAGGTTGTGAAAACGGCGGTAATAAACAAGAGGGCCGGGGGAATGGGGCTCATATCGGGAAGAAAAACATTCCAAAAGCCAATAGAGGAAGGAATAGAGATATTTAATGCGATACAGGATGTATATCTTGCCGAGGAGATAACCGTGGCGTAGATTTAATTCTTTACGGGCGTTTTTCTGTCTTGAGGAGAGGAGGAATGAATTACGAAGGCAAAGCCCTAACTATAGCGGGCTCTGATTCTGGAGGCGGAGCCGGTATACAGGCTGATTTAAAAACCTTTCAGGCATTTAATGTCTTCGGAATGTCAGTGGTGACATCAGTCACATCGCAGAATACTTTAGGGGTGCGTTCTATCCGCGATATACCTCCTGATGTTGTCGGGGATCAGATCGATATGATAATGGAAGATATCGGGACAGATGCGGCAAAGACTGGAATGGTCTCAAATAAGGATATAATAGGGATGGTCGTGGACAGGGTTAAAAAATACAGGATAGAGAAGTTGGTGGTGGACCCCGTTATGGTTGCGAAAAGTGGTGCTCGTCTCTTGAGAGAGAACGCCGAAAGCGCACTCACAGAGAAACTACTGCCCGTGGCTTTTCTCGTAACCCCGAATGTCTTTGAGGCGGAGATACTCAGCGGCACAGAAATAGGGGGTATCGAGGATGCCAAAAAATCAGCGAGGCTCATCCGGGAAAGGGGAGTAAAATTCGTTCTTTTGAAGGGGGGTCACCTTTCGGGAGAAAGGGCGATTGATATTCTCTTCGATGGAAGGGATTTCGATTTTTACGAATCGGAGAGGGTCGATACGGAGAATACGCACGGAACGGGCTGCACTTTTTCAGCGGCGATAACTGCCGGATTATCCAGGGGAATGGGTGTTCACGATGCGATAAAGGTGGCGAAGGATTACATTACGAGGGCGATAAGGAATGCGCCGACCGACATAGGAGGTGGGCACGGACCCTTATATCACAACATTAGACCGTTTGAGGTTTCCGCTTTTGAGGAAGCCGCCGGGGATTTTGATAGTTGGTTTGACAAGAACAAAGTTGTTTTTGAATCTGAACTTTTGGCGGAAAAGCACTTTTTACCCAACCCCGAGAATTCAGTCAGTATCGGAGTTGGAAGTGGATTATTTGCATCGAGGTTGGGTATTGAGTACGGGGTAGAACCCTCAAAAGAGATGGCTAAATTGGCGGAAAAGGGGGGGATTAAGGTAAAAATCGGAACCGCAGAAGAAGTTCCCTTTGAAGACGGGAGATTTGACACGGCTTTGCTGAGCACCATTCTCAGCTATGTAGGCAACCCCGAAAAAGCGGTGAGGGAGGCATATCGCATCCTAAAACACGGTGGACATATTGTCGTTTCATTTCTGGCAAGGGAAGGTTCTTATGCGATGATGTACGATCTGGCTTATCTCAGGGGAAAGCACGACCCCAAAACTGCCCCGAAATATCCTTATCCGCTTAAATTTATTAAGGAAACTCATTGGCGGTCCACGGAGGAAGTCACCAATTTGTTAGAGGGTGCCGGTTTCGTTGACTTAAAATATGTGCAAACCCTCACCAAACATCCCAGATATACAAATGACGAAATAGAAGAACCGGTGGAGGGATATGAGAGGGGAGATTACATAGTTATTCGGGGGAGAAAACCATGAAGGTTTCGGAGAGGCTGAGAAGGGACGCAGACAACATATGGAAGAGGATAATTGAGCATCCATTTGTGGTGGAACTATATGCCGGTACTTTACCGATGGACAAATTCAAATTTTATGTCCTTCAGGACTACAATTATCTCGTCTCTGCCATAAGAAATTTCGGTATAATATCTTCCAGGGCGGACTCTGTAGATGCCATGAGAGAGGTCATAGAGATATTGTATCTCGAGTCGGAGAGTGAGTTTAAAGGTTACGAAGAGTTTCTTGGAAAGCTCGGTTGTACGATAGAGGACGCCGTCAATGTTGAGCCCATTCCCGTGAATACATCCTATACGAGTTTTCTCCTCTCAACGAGTTCATTAAAATCTTATGCGGAATCCATTACATCCGTGCTTCCCTGTTTCTGGTCCTATGCCGAAATTGCTGAGTTCCACAGAGATAAATTGAGAGAAAATGGGAACAGGTTATATACGGAGTGGGCTTCAGTATACTTATCAGAATCCTACCTAAAGTTGGTTGGGAAAATGAGGGGGCTCGTGGATAAAGCGGGCGAGGATTTTCAATATAAAAAATTAAAGACGACATTTATAACTGCGAGCAGATACGAATATATGTACTGGGATGCGGTTTACAACACGCATACCCGGCACCGTTAAAAAACCCGTATACCATTCGCTTAAAACGGGAGTAGTTTGAATTATCGGGGAGTTTTAAAATTCTCATTTAATTCTCATCTAAGTTCCCGTCCCTACGGATCTTGAGATTATAAAATAACTTACCGGTGAGCTTCCCAAAAAAACTTGACATTTTATAGAATGTGTGGTAAAATGCAAGATAGGTAGTTTCACACTTTACCCCATTGAATAGAAAAAACATATTGCATGTGGCAGGCCACGATGTAATAAAAAAGACAAGCGAAGAGAAGACCTGTTTACTCCCGACAAGGCGGTGGAGGGGCAAAAATCTCATGCGATTCTTTATTACTCTGTAATCCTCTGTGCTCTCTGTGGTTGGATTTTTGACAATACCGCAACCGAAAAAAGGAGGGATTATGTCCATGAACAAACGATATGTGGCGCTGGGGCTCATTTTAGTCGTGGCTTTAATGTGCTTGAGTTGTGCGCCCGGCAATGAACGCTGGGACCAGGTAATCAATCCCGACCAAAAGGCGGGGTTCTGGGCGGGAATATGGCACGGAATAATTATTGTTATTACCTTTATTGTAAGCCTGTTCACAAGTAAAGTTGGTCTATATGAAGTTAACAACACGGGTTGGCCTTACAATTTGGGTTTCTTGATAGGACTGTTCATATCGGTGGGCGGCGGCATTCGTATTCACAGAACGAGGCGAAGACACAAAAGATATGACTGGGATGAGATCGGTAACAAGATCGAGGAAAGGGTGCACAGTGGAGTTAAAGCCTGGTTTGACGAAACCGAAAAGGAGGAAAAAGAAAGGGAGTGGGAAGAAATAGCTAAAAAGATCGAAGAAAAGATTAAAACTGCCCTGAGAGAATGGGCTGAGAAAGAATAATCCGGTTAGTCACCGGGGTTGGCTCCCCCGGCCCCGCTTTTATACTTCTTTTTAAATTTTTGATTGTCCTAAACTTTAGTGATGACAGAGAAGAGGACACCTGTCATCGCGAGCCTTGTCCCGAGTGCAAACGAGGGACACGGCGAAGCAATCTCTTTCAACAGCCAACCACGGAACCTCACGGAATTACACTGAATCAATCTTTTTCCGTGTTAGTCCGTGGTTATCCCATAAAAAAAGAAATTTAGATGAGAGACGGAGGTGTTTCAGATGAAAAAGTTTCTTGTTGCGGCAGTTGCCATACTGACCCTGGGTACCTTTTCCAATGCTCAAGCCGTCGATGTTACACTGCGATTATTAAGTCAGGGTGGATTTCGTGACCATCGAGCTTCGGATGGAATAGTAGGTGGTGGCCAACTTGCTCTGGATGTCAAGATGGATGAGCGTCCCATTGCCATTTCGATTTCCTACGAGTACTACACAAAGTCCCCCGATCCAACCTTTCCTTATGAAATAGCCGGCTTAGTTGTAACTAATGTGCTCTACAAGGCACCGGTGATTAGAGAACGGTGGAAGTCAGATGTTTGGCTTGGAGGCGGTGTTGGCGTACTCTATGTCCCCAAAATCGGGGACCCCGATGCCAGGGAGAGGGGTATCCTGTTTGACCTCGTCGGTGGAATCAACATCAAGGTATTCTGGAAGGTAGGGCTCTATGTTGAAGGCAAGTACATTTACAGCAACAAGACAACCGACAACATCAAGGTTATCGATTTCAGTGATTTCCCTGTTTTGGTGGGTTTTTCCCTAAATTTTGGCTGGTAACCTCTTTTGGGACGGATGCAAATTTTGAGCTCCAGCTGCCGAAATGTTTTCCATACGGGCGGATATTGAGCATTAAATGGGAGTTTGTCGCAGATGATTCCATTATTTGGGTATTATCCCCTGCTGGGGGAGAGACTTCCCCATATTTCTCTGGGTGAATTTCCCACTCCCGTGGAGAAGCTCGATCGATTGGGTGGCGATCTTGGTCTGGACCGTCTTTATATAAAGCAGGATAGCCTGAGTGGTGGGGTCTACGGGGGAAACAAGATACGGAAGTTGGAGTTTCTCCTGGGTCGTGCGCTGCGCGCCAATGCAAAGGAGGTTTTGACTTTTGGCGCTGCGGGCTCCAATCACGCCCTCGCCACTGCCATTTATGCACAACGGGTGGGACTTAAGAGTATCTCTATGCTGAAACCACAGCCCAATGCTCACTATGTCCACCGCAATCTCCTTATGAGTTATTATTGCGGGGCAGAACTTCACCATTATCGTAATATGCAATTCCGTGCATTGGGATCCATTTATCAACTTCTGCGGCATAGGCTGAGAGAGGGATGTTTTCCCCTGGTCATTCCCTCCGGTGGTTCTTCGCCCCTCGGGGTGACCGGTTTTGTCAATGCGGCGTTCGAACTAAAAAGACAGCTCTTGGAGGAGGAAATACCCGAGCCCGATTGCATTTATGTAGCTCTGGGTACCATGGGCACGGCGGTGGGGCTGATGCTCGGGCTAAAGGCTGCCGACCTCAGAAGTCGGGTGGTCTCTGTGCGGGTGGTTGACGAGAAGATTGCCAACGCAAAAAAAATGGTCAAACTCTTTCACAAAACAAACGCCTTCCTTCACTCCCGTGACCCGTCCTTTTCCAAATTTGAATTTTCCGGGAGGGATATAGATATCAGACACGGCTTTTTTGGACGGCGATACGCGCTCTTCACCGAGGAGGGAATGGAAGCCGTTGCCCGCATGGAGAGAAGTGAGGGGATGAAGTTGGAGGGGACTTATACGGGGAAGGCATTTGCCGCCCTCATAGATGATGCGGAGAAACACCATTTGGAAGGCAAGGTAGTTCTATTCTGGAACACCTATAACTCCAGGGATTTCACAGATGTCATAAAGACAGTTGATTATCGGCGGCTGCCCAAATGCCTTCATCGTTATTTTGAAGAAGAGGTGCAACCACTTGACAGATGAGCGCACCCGCTCGGGGACAAAGCCCACTTCCTTTACTCATAAACTTCTCTCTTTTTTATTGTTTTTTTCTTTCTGCATCTGTCTCTCAATTTAATGGAGTGACGGCGTTTACGCCGTTATAATATCTTATCGATATTGGATTTGGAAATATCGAAGGGTCTTTATTTATAGAAGGGGATAGAGTGAAAAATTTTAATTTGTTAGTCTTGGGTATCATCGCAGGATTTTGTAGCGCCTCTTTGGGCATTGGTGGGGGAGTAATTATAGTTCCCGCATTGATGCTTTTATTTGATTATGAAATTAAAAAAACCATCGGTACTTCTTTGGCGACGATAGTTTCCGCTGCTCTTGTTGGAGTAGTGACACACTATATCATAAAAAGTGGCAATATCAAATTCCTCATCGTATTATTTGTTGTTATGGGTTCGATTGTCGGCTCAAGGTTTGGTGCGAAATTAATGGTAAAGATGAGTAGTAAAATATTAAGGAGGTCATTTGCTTTGCTGCTCTTGTTTGTGGGATTAAAACTAACAGGCATAGTAAATATCCCGACCGAACCGATTTCAAATATCAATATATATCCTCTTTTAATAATTTTGGGGTTGATTGTTGGTTCAGCCTCTGCTTTATTTGGTATAGGTGGAGGTGTAATAATGGTTCCAGCGCTAAATCTATTTTTTGGGTTGTCAATGCACGAAGCTATTGCCACCTCATTAACGGTTATTTTGCCAACTACCTTTGCGGGAGCTATGTTTCACAAGAAATTTAATAGCATAAATACCGAGGCAATAAAATTCTTAATGCCCACATCATTAGTTGGAGCATTTTTTGGGGCTATTGTTGCAAATAGATTGCCTTCAGTTACCTTGAAAGCCATTTTTGGGATTTTTATGATTTTATGCTCCATTAGGATTTTTCTGCAGAAACAATAATCCAATCGAAGTGTCCCCTTTGTCCACGGGATTTTTGACTTGATAAAAAGGAAATTCTGGGGTATAATATTTGGTCGTGAGGTTTACCGGGGATTTACAACTTATAGTTAACCCCGGTGCAGTCAGCTATTGGAAGTATATACCTGTGAGCGGACTTTTGTGGATATGAACCAGCCGTGAGCCCGCTTAAGGAGCAAGTTACCTTGATAATGTAGAGGTTTGTAGCTCATATGAAAATCACATTTATCCAAACCGGCGGGACGATAGACAAAGACTATCCTAAATTGACGGGGGGTTATGCCTTTGAAGTCGGGGAACCCGCTGTGCTAATGGGGTCAGCTATGAAAATGTC
>DFBT01000059.1:5342-13301 GCA_002366725.1 Caldifarciminota bacterium UBA3073 | reverse complement strand
TTGGGGTAATGGGATATTGGGGTAATGGGGTATTGGGGTAATGGGGTAATGGGGTATTGGGGTATTGGGGTATTGGGGTAATGGGATATTGGGGTAATGGGGTGTTGGGGTATTGGGGTAATGGGATATTGGGATAATGGGGTATTGGGGTAATGGGATATTGGGGTAATGGGATATTGGGATGATGGGGTATTGGGATGATGGGGTATTGGGGTAATGGGGTATTGGGGTAATGGGATATTGGGGTATTGGGGTATTGGGGTAATGGGGTATTGGGGTATTGGGGTAATGGGATATTGGGATAATGGGGTATTGGGGTAATGGGATATTGGGGTATTGGGGTATTGGGGTAATGGGATATTGCTGTTGCTACAATCTATAATCTGCAATCTAAAATCTTGGTGTCCCTGCCTACCGGTCCCTACGGATCCGTATGGACAGGCAGGTGTGGTGAAATCACTTTTTATGCGAATCCTCGCGATTGACCTCGGGATAAAATCTGTGGGACTTGCCATCTCGGGACCCCTTGAGATTCCTCAGCCATTGAAGTGTATCAGCAGAAGAGATATATTTGAAAAATTAAAAAATATCATCGATGAATACTCTGTGCGGCTCATCGTGGTCGGTCTTCCACTGATGCTTGGGGGTAAAGAAGGAAAGATGGCGAGAGATGCAAGAAGATTTGCCACCCAAATTGAGGAACGTTTGGGAATAAAAACAAAACTGGTCGATGAAAGATTTTCAACCGAAGAAGCCAATAGAATCCTGCAAGAGAAGGGGATAAAATGGGATGAGGACAGTATATCTGCCCTTCTCATTCTCGAGAGATATCTGGAAGAACATTCTAATTGACAATTATGCATCTCTCTGAATTCGACTATACCCTTCCAAAGGAACTTATAGCACAGTATCCCCCAAAGAGGAGGGAAGGTGCGAGACTTATGGTAGTGCATAGGAGAGATAAAACCATAGAACACAGGGCGTTCCCCGACTTACTGGAATACATGAAATCCGGGGATGTTCTCCTTCTGAATGAGACGAGGGTTGTGAAGGCACGAATGCTTGGAAAGAAAGAAAATACGGGGGGTAAGGTTGAGGTATTTTTTATAAGGGGGGTGGAGGACACCGTCTTTGAGGCATTCGTTCGCCCGAAGAAGAGGACAAGACCGGGTATCCGTGTACTCTTTGACAATGGAAGTGTAAAGGTTTTAAGACACCTTGAGAATGGACATACACTTCTCGAGGTCGAGGGGGGACCCTGTACCCGGGAGTTGGTTGACCTTTGTGGAGATGTTCCCCTCCCTCCGTATATAAAGAGAAGCCCCACAAACCTGGATAAAAAATTATACCAGACTATCTATGCAAGAGTGCCCGGTGCGGTTGCTGCTCCCACCGCGGGGTTACACTTCTCCTCGAAACTAATTCTTGAAATCGAGAAGAAGGGAGTTATAATACTGAAGATACTCCTCCATACGGGTCCGGGAACATTTAAGCCAGTTAAGGCGGAGAGCGTGGAAGAGCACAAAATGGAAGGTGAATATTACGAGGTTGGAGAAGATGTGGCGAGGAGGATAAACGGCAGATCCGGCAGGTTATTTGCCGTTGGTACCACCACTGTTCGGGCGATTGAAACCGTGGCAACGAATGGGGGTGTTTCTTCCGGAAGCGGTTGGACGGATCTTTATATCCATCCACCTTACAGATTCGGAGTCGTTGACTGCCTGATAACAAACTTCCATCTCCCAAAGACATCTCTGCTCATCCTGGTATCTGCACTCGCCGGGAGGGAACTCATTATGAAGGCATACAAAGAGGCAATTAAAAACAGATACAGGTTCTACTCATACGGCGATGCGATGCTCATAATCTGATGCCGCCTCTGAATGGAGTTCAGCCTCATATTTTACCCTCGAACTTTTTTGGGGATCGAATATCTTCCCTGCCGACCCGCTCACTCTCGGCGACCTCGACTATAAAAAAAACTTGCAAAATTACAATATTTGTGGTATAATAATAGGCAATGTCCCAGAGGACGCTTCCTATGAGCCTTTGGAGTGCAGTGCAGGCTGTGCAAAAACAACCGTTGCACAGCATCCGTATGGAGTAGCAAGTTGGAGTTAATCCGTGGAGTTAATCCCTGCCTACCGGTCCCTACGGATCCGTATGGACAGGCAGGCGTAAGGATTTTATATAAAAGGCTAATGCCTTAATTCCAAAGCTTACGCCTTAATTCCTTCACAATCGACATTAAAAGCTCTCCAGCGGACAACCACTCACAGAGCCGTATGGCAAGAGTTGTCCCTACACTGTAGGGACAAGGTTTGACTTCGGCGAGCTCAGTCGAGTCGTTCCTATCCGCAACATGGGAAAATAACATTTTTGCACAGCCTGAGTGGCTTGCCACTGCAACAAAAGCATCAGCTCACAGAGTCCGTCCCTACGGATCCGTATGGACATGGACAAGCTGATGCCTGCCTACCGCCTATACAGGTCGTATGACAGGCAGGCACTCCATTCGTTTACAGCAGCCGTTGGAGTGTCCGTCCTGGCGGGACAAAAACATAAACTACCTTGCCCAATAGGATGTTATTTCATTTGTAAACGACGACGAAAGCTATGAGGTGGTTGAGCAGGACAATCAGCGTGCTGAGAGACGGAGGGGTTATTGCATTCCCCACGGATACCGTATATGGAATTGGGTGCGATGCAACCTGCAAGGAGGCACTTGAGAGAATCTATCGAATAAAACATAGAAAAGAAAATAAGCCACTCGTTATGTTCATCCCGTCCCGCGATCATCTCGAGATGATCACACCGGGCGCGGCACAACTCATTTCTGAACTATCACAATATTTCTGGCCGGGACCACTTACTCTCGTCGTTAAGGCAAAAGAAGGTACTCCCATCGCGGCGGAGGATGGAACACTCGGGGTAAGGGTCCCAAATGAGAAACATATACTTGCCGTACTTCATCATTACCCAAATCCACTCGCTACAACGAGCTGCAATTTAGAGGGTCTACCCACACTTTCAAATGCGAGAGAGATAAAGGCAGTATTTGGTGACGCTATAGATTATATTATGGGGGGGAATCCCCCAGAACCACAGATCCCATCGACCGTGCTCAAGATAGCACCGCCCACACTGCTGCGGAAGGGCAAAGTCTCCATCTTCGAGATAGAAAAAAGGGTGGGGCGCAAGGTCAAGCTGTCGCCCGGGATGAGGGTTGGCATACTTTTCGTGTGTAGCGCAAATCTATGTAGGAGCCAGATGGCGGTGGGACTGGCAAGGACAATGATGTCTCGGAATATATTCACCGGTTCCGCTGGTGTATTCGCCTCGCAGAATTTTCCCCCCTCACTACTCGCCGCAAGTGTTATGGACGAGATCGGTATAGATATACGGGGACAATCATCGAGACCAATAACGCTGGACATCGTCTATAAGTACGACCTTATCTTGTGTATGGAGGAGACACAAAGGAATTGGATAGTTTCGAACTACCCAGATATAGGAGACAGGGTCTTTCTCCTTGGTAAATTCGGGAAAGAGAAAAAAGGCGTAGAGATACAAGACCCGGCGGGCGGAGAAATAGAAGACTACAGGCGGTGTAGAGATGAAATAAAAGATGAGATCAGAAGAGTTTTTAAATATCTTGAGATTGGATACCATGATTAGAAATACGAGAGTAATACTCCCCTCTGTGTTGCTTTTAATCCCCGTATTACTGTTCGGCGAGGGCAAGTCCCCGACAAAGGCTATGCTTTTATCTCTTCTGCCGGGGGGCGGACAGTTCTACAATGAGGAGTACATTAAAGGTATTCTGTTTGCAACCGTTCAAACGGTCTGTCTCGGATCTACGCTGAGGGAACACATATATGCGATGGATGCAAAGAGAGAGGGAAGGCAAGCAGATTACAACTTTCATATTGAAAAAAGATACGACTGGTTATGGTGGTCCTTTGGTGCGTGGGCATTCTCCATGGGCGACGCATACGTCGGTGCACATTTCTACAACTTTCATGAGAAAGTGGGTATTGAACTGGAAGTGGGATTCAGGTTCTGAAACATCGAACACCGTCTCGAGACCCGTATGATAAAATTGGTAATCAGGTGATCGGGTTATCAGTGAGGAAAAGGAGACAATGCAACTTATCAGGATTGCAGATTACAGACTACGGACACGAACTACGGATTATCCACAGGATCCGTATAGACCGATTACTGGTTACCGATTACTGATAACCAATATGTATCTTCGGTGTGGTTAGACCTATCTTCGGACAATTGAATTTGTGCCTTGCTTATGGAAAGTGAGATTGTGAGATTAAAAGAGGGCCTCGAACGAATAAAATTGCGCGCAGACGAAGACACCATTCGGCGTCTATATACTTACTACCAGCTTATTTTGAAATGGAACGAGAAGGTCAATCTCGTATCGAGAGATGAGAGGGATATCGTTAAAAGACACATTCTGGATTCGCTGTCAATATATTATTCAATAAAAGGCACCGATCTGCTCGACTTTGGCAGCGGCGCGGGCTTTCCCGGAATTCCCTTAAAGATATTGAATAACGATTTATCTCTCGATATACTTGAGGCAAAAAAGAAGAAGGCGGTATTCTTGAGAGAGGTAAGGAGGGGACTTGAACTACGGGATGTCCGTATATACAATTGCGACATAAGACAGTTCCAATCTGACAGGGCTTACGATGTTATAACGGCGAGGAAGGTCGGCAGTATTAAAAGGATAGTTCAGCTCACCGCGAGACTCTTGAAGGAGAATGGCAGAATCATAACATTCAAGGGAGAAAAACTACCAATTGAACTTGAGGAAGCAGGGGAAACACTTAAACGATACAAACTCTCCATTGTTGAAATACAAAATAGAATCTTCACGAGGGGCAAGATATGTGTACTATCTGCCTTTGACTATTGAGAGATCCGCATCCGTAATCTCAACCTAATAAATGGCTAAAATTATCTCAATAGCAAACCAAAAGGGAGGAGTTGGAAAGACCACGACGGCGGTGAATCTCTCTACCTCTATTGCCGTGACAGAACGAAGAGTGCTGCTGGTTGACATAGACCCGCAGGCAAATGCGACCACGGGTTTAGGTGGGAAGGCACACGAGAACATATACGATGTACTTATAGGAAACGCAGATATTGAAGAGATTATTGTGCCAACCGAGATATCTTACCTGTTTCTCGTCCCTTCCTCACTTTCACTCGTAGGCGCGGAGGTAGAACTCGTGGACATGGAAGACAGGGAGAGTATACTCAAATCGAAGATAGACGGGGTGAGAGGCGATTATGATTACATATTTATAGATTCCCCGCCTTCACTCGGACTGCTCACAATAAATGGACTCGTCGCGGCAAATTCCGTGCTCATACCCATCCAATGCGAATTCTACGCCATGGAGGGGCTGTCGAGATTGTTTTCTACTATAAACAGGATCAGGAACTCCCTGAATCCGGGGCTCGATATAGAGGGCATCCTCTTCACGATGCTTGATATGAGACCCCTGCTTTCAAGAGAGGTGAGGGGAGAGGTCGAGAAACACTTCAAAGACAGGGTATTTAAGGCAAGCATACCGAGAAATATAAGACTCGCGGAGGCGCCCTCGTTTGGGAAGCCCGCTCTTCTCTACGATGTAAAGTCAAAAGGTGCAAGGGCATATTTTGAGCTCGCGGAGGAATTTCTCTCAAGAAACGAAAAAAATGTGCGAATGTCCCTGAATCATACAGTGCGTTAACCTTTGGGGATACAACAGAGGTTTTTAGGGTATATTTGGATAACCATAAAAAAGGAGGTTGGGATGAAGGGAATAATTGCGGTCCTCTCACTCTTCACCGCAATAGCGGCATATGGAGAGTGGGAATTGGAGATAAATGTGGATGAACATCCATCATCCTACATCGGTGACTGGAAGGCTGTGCCCGGAATTACAGAAGTCACTATAAGTTACGAGGGCGCGGAAGAGGAAACGGTAACGGTATGGGTTACCCTTAATAAGGAAGGAGAGGGTGAGATAACCAATGCAAAAAGCGGCAAAATGGTATTTACGCCCTCAACTTCCAAGACTATCGATAATACTCGCATCTTCGGTCTCGATGAATGGGATAACTATGTGGAAGAATTTGCCGAGGCGGTGAGAGAGACGGGCAGGATACCCGAAGGCAAGTACAACATCGGGTTAGAAGTACAAGATCTCTCCGGGGAAGTAAACTGCTCGGATGAGGCTACTTTCGTCATAAAATCGCCTTTACCCCCGCGCCTTCTCTACCCCCTTGATTCCGATACCGTATTTGTATTGAATCCCACATTTCAGTGGTCACCGGTATCTGTGTCTCCCCCGCGCGAAATAATCTATGCCTTCAAAGTGTGCGAGATGAAAGAAGGTCAAACGCGGTTTCAGGCAATTGATAACAAGCCCATTTACGAGACAAAGATAGAAAAAATATCCCTTCCCTTCTCGCTATCTAAACACCCTCTTGAGAACAATAAGATGTATGTGTGGTGGGTTCGGGCGCTTGACAAGAGCCTAAAACCCATTGTGGAGGGAGAGAACGAAATTAGAACCTTTTTGGTAAAATCTCCTCAACCATTGGAGATTGAGAAGGTCGATATCATCATACCCGACACCGTCAATGTGGGAGAGCGGGTGAAGCCGACAATCAAAATAAAGGGGAAAGAGGGCACTGTGGGTCAGGTTTCGGGAATGATTTACCTGGATGGGGCAATCTTTCAGAGTCTAAACAGGTTTGTTTCAAAGACCGATAGCTTTACTTTGCCCCCCATTCCCACGACTGCAGATGCCGTGGGGATTCACAAAATGAAGGTATCGATAGCATCTCCTGCCCCAATGGTTGAGGAAAAGGAATATTGTGTTAAATAAATAAACCGATTACCATCTGTATTTACTGCCTCCTGTGGGGGTATCTATCTGCTCGGGTAAAGGCGATGGTCTCCCACAGGGGACAGATGCTGACCTTTTGGAATCTTGCACTCGCGGAAGAAGTTTTCAGCAGATTAAGACATGGAATGGAAGGTGGAACTAAAAGTTTTACAGAACATCTGGAGGAATTGAGAAGGAGGATAATATATATCCTCATATTCTTTTTCGTCTCCGTTACAGCCTCTTACTTTTTCTCCGCCAGATTACTCTCTCTGCTCGTGATACACGACCTGACGCTTCACTTCTTTACGCCACTTGAACCCTTCCTCGCCAGAATATATGTATCTCTTTTTGCCGGTTCTATACTCACTCTTCCCTTCTTTCTCTCTCACTTCTTTGTCTTCCTATGGCCCGCCCTTCTGAAGAGCGAAAAGGGTGTCCTCTTTTATTTTGTGTTTTTTGGCATGACAGCATTTTGCGTGGGGGCATACCTGGGATATAGATTTTTACTCCCCCTTGCAGTGAAGGTGCTATTCTCATTTGGAAAGGGAATAGCCGAAGAGACTGTTGGGATAAACAACTTTCTCAAATTTTCGATATTCCTCATCCTCGGGTCCGGGGGAATAATGGAGATACCCGTGATAACATTCTGCCTCGCGAGGTCGGGTATCGTGGATGCGGGAATGCTTCTATCGAAGTGGAGATATGCGGTGATAATAATACTCGTATTTACAGCCATTATAACCCCAACGGTGGACCCCTTTACACTCCTCCTGGTCTCTCTACCCATAATGGGACTTTACCTTCTGAGCATCCTCTTCGCAAAAATGGGTAGGAGTGGGAAGTGAGACCCCCAAAAATTTTTTTCTTGATATTGCTATGCAAGTATAAAGGGTATGGAGCTAATCCGTTGCACAGCATCTCATACGAGCCGTAGGGCCGTATGGAAAGGGTTTGGAATTCACCCGTGGAGTTAATCCGTAAGGATTTTAGAATTCACCCGTAAGGGTTTGGAATTCACCCGTAAGGGTTTTATATAAAAGGCTGACGCCTT
>DFBT01000059.1:0-5299 GCA_002366725.1 Caldifarciminota bacterium UBA3073 | reverse complement strand
TAATTCCAAAGGCTGACGCCTTAACTCCAAATTGTTTTCAAAGGACAACCCACCTGAATAAAACTCTGGGTTATATATATTCTCCTCCTTATACCACTCTGCGTCTGCAACAGGGTACTTGAGATTGACCCCGAGGAAGATGAGGCATATGCGGGGTTGTTAAGGATATCGGAGAGACTGAATAGAGAGGACGAATTGATCGAGGATTTAACACTTCTCTCAAAAAGGCATCCCAAAAATGTTATTCTGATGCGTTATCTATCTGAACTCTATATAAAAATAGGAGATGAGAAATCAGCAAAGGAGATTAAAAAAAAGATAGAAGAGATAAACGCATCTGCATCAGGAGCAGAGAACAACTGAGTACGCCGCAATTCCCTCTCCCCTCAAGATAAGTCCCTCCTCGGTGGTTGCCTTCACCGATACCGCACCCACAGAAATACCGAGTACACCAGCTATTTTTCCCCTCATTTTTGGGATATAAGGCCGCAATTTCGGCCTCTCGCACACGACTACAGAGTCCATATGTATTACCTGTGCGCCCGTCATTCTCACAATCTCCTCGAGGATGGAAACACTGCTTATACCCCTCCATTTCTCATCCGTATCGGGAAAATGTCTGCCAAGGTCCCCCATACTGTATGCACCGAGTATCGCATCACCCACTGAATGAAGCAACACATCGCCATCAGAGTGGGCAAGAAGTCCCATCTCATAAGGTATCTCAACACCCCCCAATACAAGTGGTCTTCCCGGTGTAAATCTGTGAACATCGTATCCGATACCAATACGCATAAAATTTTATTTGGACGCAGATTCACCCCGTTAAATAAATAATGCAACGATAAATATCAGAGCGTTCTTGAAACAGTTCTATTTAACGGGGTAAACGCGGATTAGCCATGATTTCTTTATTATTGTGGTTTTCAGGAGTAAAGTCATTGCGATTCCCCAATCCTACGAATGGGGGATTGGGGAAGAAGCAATCTCCACCTGACACATACTCGACACTATGACTTGTTGTATAGTTTCTTGTGAAATTAAATAAATACAGAAGTAAATGTTATCAACCACAAATAGCCTGTCATTTAACAGGGTAGACGCAGATTGTTAAAGATAAATTAAAAAATCAGTATTAATCTGCGTAAATCAGCGTCCAAAAATACCTATCTATGGTTGGAATAACGCCGATTGATCGCCCTGACAAGCACGAGGTCATCCTCTGTGGTTATCTTTATGTTAAATACGGAACCCCGAGTTGTAAACACCGGTATGCCCGAATTCTCGAGTAGTGAGGCGGTATCGCTACCATAGAACCCGTCCTCTTCTGCCATTTTATATGCCCTCTCGCAGAGTTCCCTCCTAAATACCTGCGGTGTCTGAACACAGAAGAGCCCCCTCCTGTCGATCGTCTTCCTTACCTTACCTTCCCCCACGTACTTCACCGTGTCGTTCACGGGAATGACGGGGATAATTGCCCCAATTTCTCTGCACTTCTCCACCATCTCATCTATATTCAGCACACCTGGAAATGGTCTCGCCGCATCGTGGTCGATAATTATCCCCCCCTTTGCAATGGCGAGCCCGGTTTTAAAAGAATCTTGACGGCGTTCTCCCCCCTCTATGATCTCGCTCACCTTGCCGAATTTGCCATTCAAAACGATTTTCTTCACATAGTCCATCCACTCCAGGAGTGTCACTATGATTATCTCATCTACGATCTCGGCGTTCTCAAGATACGAGAGGGAAAAGGAGATGATGGGAATCCCGTCTACATCGAGAAACTGCTTCGGGACGGGAGTCTTTATTCTCTCTCCCTTTCCCGCCGCTACGATTATAGCAGAAACGAGCATAGAAAATTAGAATTATTAACAGTGACTTTGACGAGACTTTAATTAAGCCATAAGACCAAAGGGGAATTATCTCAAAATTAACAATGTCCCGCCGGCAGCGGGATCCCGTCTCCGCGGGACAAAATTATCAATCCTGCCTGTCCATACGGATCCGTAGGGATCGGCAGACAGGTAAAATTTTGACTTGCTAATTGATAATTTAACATTTTAACTCCCGTAGGTCTGATGTCTGTGGTCCGTAGTCTTGGGTCTCAATAATTTGTCTCTTAAAAGTCTCTTACAGGTCCCTGTTTATTTTCCACATTTCTCCGCATTATTCTAATGAACCGGAGCCTCCATACCACCCAGAACGCCTCCCACACAATTCTCTTTGACATCTTTGAACTGCCCTCAAACCTGTCAATAAATATTATGGGTAGTTCTTTCACCTTGAATTTGCACCTGTATGCCCAGAAGACCGTTTCAATCTGGAAGCTGTACCCATCAGACACTATCCTCTCCTTCAGTAGAGCCTCAACAACCTTTCTCCTGTAACACTTATATCCACTTGTCATATCCCTGACGGGAACCCCCGTAACCACCCTCGCATACATATTTGCAAAGTATGAAAGGAGAAGTCTGGACATCGGCCAGTTTACGACAGATACCCCGTCGGAATATCTTGAGCCGATGATGAAGTCCGCTTTTTTTATACCTTCAAGAAATCTCGGTATATCATTTGGATTGTGTGAGAGATCGGCGTCCATCTCAAATATGTAGTCATACCCCTCACTTATGGCATATCTGAAACCCTCAATATATGCGGTTCCAAGTCCAAGTTTGGTGGGACGCGTATGTAATTTTACACGTTTCTCCCTCTCGGACAATTTCCTCACATACTCCCCGGTGCCGTCCGCTGAATTGTCGTCAATGACGAGAATATCTACATCATCCCTTATTTTAAGAACCCTGTCAAGCACAGAGGATATATTCTCTCTCTCATTATATGTGGGTATAATTACAAGGGTCCGCATATCCATTCTTTCTTTTTAATTTTTGATTTGCCTGCCGGTAGGCAGGTAACTTTGATACCTAAATTTTGATACTCGATATAAGATGGTTTATTTACACACAACTGATATATAATAATAACAGAAAAATTGCAGTTTGTCAATAAAAAAGTTTGCATTTTTGAAAAAAATGTGTTAAAATATAGAAAATCAAGCTATCGAGCTATTAGGCTATCGGGCTATCAGGCTATCGGGTAATTGGGTTATTAACTTATTGACGCAATGACATAACGACGTCTCGACTACAATCTTCAATTTTCAATTGTCAATCTTCAATTATAAATGGAAAAGGATGACATTATAAATCTCATACAAGAGACAGCCTCAAAGGAGGGCATCAACACATATCTGATTGGTGGATATGTGAGAGACGAAATACTGGGAATAGATAATAAGGATATAGACATCACGGTTGAGGGTGACACAAAAAAAATCGCTGAATCTCTCGGCGAGAGACTGGGGGTAAAGATAAAGAGGACCTCCCAATTTGGCACCTTCATTCTCTTTACCCCCGGTTTCAGAATAGATATTGCCACAGCCAGAAGGGAGTTATACCCGGGGCAGGGGAAACTGCCCTTGGTGGAGCCCGGAAGTATACTTGAGGACCTTTCAAGAAGGGACTTCACCATCAACAGCATGGCTATCCCGATTGGGACCACAACGATAATAGACCCGTTTCGGGGATTGGAGGATATTAAAAAGAGGTTGATACGGGTCTTGCACGGCAAAAGTTTTATAGAGGACCCGACGAGGATATTCCGTGCTTTAAGATTTGCCGAGAGACTTGGCTTTAAAATGGAACAAATCACGGGGTCACTTATGGACGAGGCGGTAGAGCAAAGAACACTCCTTACCATTTCTCCAGCGAGGATAAGAAACGAACTCTCGCTCTGTTTCAAGGAAATAAAGAAATGGAATATCCTGGAAAGGACAGCCCAACTTGGCATTCTCAAACAACTGGGGATGGTATATCCCGGAATGGGTTTTCTCCAAGAACTCGATGAGTTTGCCGCGGGGCTTGGCATAGAAAAGGAACCGCTTTATTTTATGGCACTCACCGAGGGGGGTCGGAACAGAAAGATACTCACGGGAAGGGAAAGAAGATACCTGAATGCCGCAGAAACCCTGCTCGCAAAAATAGTGCCCCTGAAAGAGAGTGAAGGAAGGGGAGAGACATACACAGTTCTACGGGGATTCCCGCCACATCCACTCGCATATGTCGCCGTCAAAGAGGACTTACGAGATAAAATATCCGTTTACTTAAAGGAGATAGAACCCTTGAGATTGGAAATCACGGGAGAAGATATAAAGAGTTTGGGTGTTGGCGAGGGAAAGCTCATTGGGGAGATACTGTTGAGGGTGAAGAGGGAGAAACTCGACGGAAGACTCTCGACCAAAGAGGAAGAACTCGATTATGCCAGGAGCATAATAACAAGAAATCGGTTAAGAAAAAATTAACCACACCTGCCTGCCGTCAGGCAGGGAGGACACAGAGAACACAAAGTGTCTTCAACATAGAAAGTAACCACGGAAGAACGGAAAACTTAAAAAAACCTCTGTGTTGTCTCTATCAAACTCTGTGCTCTCTGTGGTTTATATCTTCATGGGAGTATTAAAATGAAAAAATGGTTACTCATATCACTCGTATTTCTGGGAGGTTGTATATACAATTTTAGGGGATTTGCCACCGTGGAATACGGGAGTATAACAATAAATCCCTTTACCAATAATACCCTGCGATATGGACTGGAGGACATTTTCTACGAGAATACGGTAGATGAATTTATAAGAGACGGCAGGATAAAACTGTTGGAGGGCGGAGCCGAGACCGTACTCTCGGTGGTCATCACAGACTACAAGAACAAACCCTTTACCTTCGATGAGTACGAAAACATCAAGGAATACAGAATAGATGTTGAACTTACGCTCTCCTACCTGAAGGGTGATGGAGAGGGTATATGGGAGAGAACATTGAAGGAATGGGTAACATATGACAGCTCTCTAACAGAAGACGATGGCATACAATCCCTGGCGGAGAAAGTAGCTTCCTCTATCGTAAGGACGGTATTAGAATAGAGATTACATTTTTTCTTGACATTTCTCCCCTTTTGTGTTATAATTACATCTCGTACTTGTATTTGATTGTTACGACAGGTACTTCCCTTACAAGTGATGAAAGACCAAAGAAGAATCATTTCAAAATTAACAATGCAAAATTATCAATCCTGCTTGCGACAGGCAGGTGTGGCTATAATGTTCATATTTTAGGTAGTGTCAAATAGAATATGTCCGAAGGATCCGTGCACAGCATCTCATACGAGCCGTAGGGCCGTATGGACATGGAAAAGAATATGTTCGCAGAATCCGTATGGAAAAAACCACAGAGGTCACAGAGGT
>DFBT01000019.1:11247-19104 GCA_002366725.1 Caldifarciminota bacterium UBA3073 | reverse complement strand
ATCCCCTTGATTGATAAATATCCTTACCCTTACCTCATCTGTCCCCCACATAGTCACAGTCACAAGGTCTATATCCCCATCACCATCAAAATCACCGCCAGAGATGGGAATTATACTGGGCTCAATGTAATAATCAACCCAGTTGTCGAAGTTCCCACTACCATCATTGAAGAATACAAAAAACTTGTCATAATCTGAAGCAACGACATCCAGATAACCGTCTCCATTAAAATCATTGATATAGATATGACGCAAAAATGTCTTGTCAATCGAATATTGTAATAAAGATCCAAATATACCACTACCTATATTGGGAAATACGGAGAGATGGCTGGTGTCAGCCTGAAAAATGAGGTCGATATCTTCATCCCTATCTATATCGCCGCTCTTTAGTGGACATCTTTCTGTGTATGAACCCATAGTTGCATACACCGAATCCTTCTCAAATATCCCATTCCCAGGATTCCTGAATACCACCATACTATCACTAAACCTGTGTCCCACTGCAAGGTCAAGATTACCGTCATTGTCAAAATCAGCACAGGTCACAGACCTGGGTCCCTCACAAGTGTTATATTCTGTATCGGGTCCAAATACACCCGCACCCCCTGCCACTCCTATGGAGAAGTTCCACACATAACCCCAGATGCGATTTCCATCTATATCCTCAATATCAGAAGTGAGAGTTGCAATCACCCACTCCCCCTCCTTGAAATTGAAATCAGGGTCATATGTAACAGTCCTCGTAGAATCATCATAAGTTATAGTCCCTGGATGCCATCCTGTCTGACTGCCATAAACCACAAAAGAATTCTCATTGATTGTAGCCTCGTCCATATCCACATCAAATGTAACCTTCAAACTAACACTCTTAATGATATTGGTAGAGTAAGGCGGTGGTGCAAACCGTATAATATGCGGGACATCAGCATTGGCATTTATAGAATTGCCAAGGAGGACTATGCCAATGAATGATATTTTATTCTTTCCTTTCATCTCATCAATAGCATCTTATTTAAAACACGATGACTACTCCAGAGATAATCGGAAGGACTCTCCACTATTTTTGCACGCACTGGATTCATATGTATATATCGCAATAGTTGTAAAAGATAAACATCTTTATCGCAGAGTATTGCCTTATACCTGCTCTGAAAAAGGTGTCCCACTATCTTATATTTTCTATTATAGTATTGAGTACAAGATTGTAGAAATCCTTGCATGATTTTAGAAAGCGGAGTATCTCCTGCTTCTACGAGGAGATGAATATGGTTTGACATTAATGTATAAGCATAGATAAAAAAATCATATCTCTCTATAATCTTTGAGCTTATCAAGACACCGCTCTCGAACTCTGCTGTCTCTGAATATATCTTGTCGCTGATTTCCACGGGTGATTACAGAGCCAAACTTGACAATGACCTAAAGAGGTTTACTTCTTTCTTGATCCCTTACAAGTCTCGTAAGAGTCCCTGTTAAAAAATAGAATTTCAATACTGATACCTCTGCTTTCCAATACCGAGAATGAGTCCCGCTATTCCAAGAAACACAAGTGTAGATGAACCGCCATACGACAGGAGGGGAAGCGGTATGCCCACAACGGGAAATAGACCCATCGTCATACCAACATTTATAATCACCTGAAACAAAATTATCGATACGAGCCCAAATGCAAAGAGCGAGGCAAACTGGTTCCTCGATGCTCTGGCGATCCTTATCCCCCTCAACACGATGAAGATAAATGCGGAAAAAAGAAGAATGTTTCCGATAAATCCAAACTCCTCTGCAAATGAAGAAAATGCAAAGTCTGTATGTTTTTGCGGTAGGAAGGCGAGTCCCTTTTGCGTGCCCTCCAGAAATCCCTTTCCGAAGATACGACCAGAACCTATTGCTATCTTTGACTGTAAAAGCTGCCATCCCATACCGGCGGGGTTGCTTTCTGGCGAGAGAAAACCCGTTAATCTCGCCCTTTGATAGGGCAGAACTGCCTGCCATACCAAAGGGTTGAGGAGTCCGACAGTCACATTCGCTATGAAGACGAAAATCCCTTCATTCAGGGGAATTCTCCCCCAGTATATTACGGAGAGAACCAAGATAAGCCAAACCACCCATATACCCCAGTGAAATGCCGTCAGAAGTGAGAAGAAAGGAGAAATCAGGAAGAATATATATATGGGCCTGGTTCCCTTATAAAATGTTAGTGCAAAAAACATAAAGATAAAGACGAGAGATGTGCCGAGATCGGGTTCAACAAAAACCAACATAAAGGGAGGGAGACAGATAAGAAATGGAACGAGAAACGAACGAAGGTGCTTCAGCTCGAACCTCCTTATGGATAGAACATCGGACATAAAAAGTACCGTTGAAACCTTGGCAAACTCCGAGGGCTGGAATGAGATGGGACCCAGGCTTATCCATCTCTTCACACCTCTGCCCGCAAACAGAACTACCATAAGAAGAATGAGAGAAATTACATATAGAACCGGGGCGACACTCTGCCAGAAACGAAACGGGATATGGGAAAACAAAAGCAGCACTACGAGTCCAATCGCCACCCATACGACCTGTCTCTTGAACGCCCCCCCACCCTCCTCGTAGCTGGCAGAATAGAGTGTAAGAAGTCCCAGGACGACCACTAAAAGGACAAAGGCTAAAAAAATAAAGTCAAAGTCTTTAAAGAAGCGCATAGTTCACTATCTCCTCTATTTTTTCGGGTGGTAACCACACCGTATTTTCAATCTTCCGAAACCATGTAAGCTGACGTTTGGCATATCTCTTCGTATTCCTCTTTATGATATTCACCGCCTCTGTAAGAACAATATCACCCTTCAAATAAGAAATTATTTCGCTGTATCCTATAGATGAAAGGGGCACAATTGCCTCACCGTATCTTTGAAGTAAAAATTTCACCTCGTCAACCAATCCGTGCGCAATCATAGAATCCACTCTTTCTTCTATCCTTCTATAGAGTTTTTCCCTTTCTATATCTATCCCAATATACTCCACCTCAAAGTTTGCGGGTTCTCTTTTCTCTCTCCACACAGAGATGGGTATGCCCGTTGACTCGTATACCTCAACTGCCCGCATGATTCTCACCCTGTCGTTTGGATGAAGTCTCTCCGCGGTCTCTTTATCAACCCCTCTCAACACTCCGTATAACTCCTTTGTACTCCTTGAAGACAGACTTTCTCTCATCCCCGAATCGATCTTTGGCAACGAGAATAATCCATCAACGAGTGCCCTCAGGTAGAGTCCCGACCCTCCAACGATGATGGCTTTTTTGAGTCCTCCTATTATCCTCCTACCGTCTCTTGCATAATCGTATGCGGTATATCTCTCGTTGGGAGCCACCACATCTATCATGTAATGCGGAATCACACTTCTCATCTTCTCATCCGGTTTTGCGGTACCTATGTCCATATACCTGTAGACCTGTCTCGCATCACAGGAAACGATGGAAGCTCCACTCTTCAAGGCGATCTTGAATCCCAGTTCTGTCTTGCCAGCCCCCGTGGGTCCTACGATTGCAACAATCGTTCTCTTTTCTCCCATGTCCGCAATTCTGAACATTTATCTCAAAATATCTACTAACCACGGATTCACCCTGTGAAATATCTATTTCACGGGGTAAACACGGAAGTTCACAGATTATATAAGGAGTCAGTCTGTTAGTTAGATGGTTTTTTAGATTCTAACCAACTTTCTGTTCTTGTCCATATCCATACGGCCCTACGGCTCGTTCACAGAATCCGTGCACGGCATCCGTATGGATATGGATATGAGATCCTTTGGACGGATCTTGATATACTTTATTAACGCATAATACCAGTTTATCTCTTGGTTCTATTATATCACAAATCCCCAAAAAGTCAAGAAAAAATTGGACTTTTTTTCCTTGACTTTTTCAATTTTTGTGGTATAATTGAGCATCTTATGATAACAATGCTAACCATATTGTCGTTGACTTCGTTTACATTGCATAGTGGAGACATAGAGAGTTTCCTCAACTCGAACCACACATACAGATTGCATCAATATGATGGCAGGATATACTGTGCAACAAGCGGTGGGGTGGCGATATTTGACACCTCTACGGGTAGTTTTGACAGAATCTCAACGGGCGACGGGCTCGTTGGAAATGATGTCAGAGACATCATCCGCGATAAGTGGGGCAATTTCTGGTTTATATGCCATGGTAAGGGAATATCAATCCTATCTCCAAATGAGAGCTGGAAGGAGTTAAGTGGCGAGTGGTACGGATTGCCGGAGGGAGTACTTTGCATAAATATTCTGTCTGACACGGTACTCATCGGAACAGACGATGGACTTAGACTCTGGGACATAGGAGATGTCAACCCAATGGATAAAACAGAGAAAATGAGGACAATTTCATCTCATCCCGGAAATTTTGTGAATCGCATAGAGTACTTTAGAGACTCGCTGTGGATATGTACGAACGAGGGAGTGGGAATAGTCCCACTATCACACATTGGGAATGCCTCTGTGTGGAACAATATCACCGAGATCGACAGTGTAAATGCGGTTGAACTTTCAGGGGATACATTGTGGATGGCATCATCGGAGGGTATCGCATACATAACGGGGGGAGACTATCACTATTTGGCATCGTTCGATTCAAAGGATGTATCTCTCTGGAACGAGAGGCTGTGGCTTGCCACATCGGGGGGACTCAAGGTCTGGAATGGAAGTGGCTTCACATCAACTCCCATCACACAAGATTCAAGATATCTCCTTCCGCTGTCCGGTCTCTGGACTGGAACATGGGGCAGTGGTATCGCAGAATATACACCGGATACGGTCGTATATTTCATGCCCGACGGACCGGGAGAAAATAAGTTTGGTGATATAGCCATTGATGGTGAGGGCAGCCTCTGGTGTATCACGGGTAGTAAAATGGTATCTAAATTCGACGCCGTGGATGAGGAATGGAAAGTCTTCAATCAAAACAACGAGTGGAATATTGTGGGGGTATTGTCTGCCCTGGCGGTTGCCGGGAACGGTACGGTTTGGATGGGTACCTGGAACTCCACGAACGAAGGACCCGGTCTCATAAGACTCCATCAAGATGGTACCCTCGATACCCTCATTCGTCTTCAGGGCAATAATGTGATAAGTGATATAGCCGTGGATGATCACAACGATGTATGGGTTTCCACCTGGCTGTTGGCGGGAGAATCGTCACTTCTCTACAGGTTCAGAGATGGTTCGATCAATTCGTATGATATATTCAGTTTTCCCCCGGGGATAAACAGGATAACCTTCGATGGTGAAGGGAACACATGGGTTGGGCGTACCTACCTTGCGGGTGGTGGTGTTTACCGAATAATAGATGAATCCTGGGCAGAGGAGCTCGCCTGCCCCGATATACAGGGTGAGGAGATATACTCACTTGCCTTTGATGTTGACGGGAGACTCTGGATCGGAACGGACAGGGGAACATATATAATAAGGGACGCGCAGATTGAAAGGATACTAACGCACAGTGATGCCGGTGTTGTGGGTGATAAGGCGCACGACATTCTAACCGATATATATGGCAATGTCTGGCTCCTGCTGGGCTCCATCTTCGGAATTACCGAGGGTGGCGTAACGCGGGTCACAAGAGAGTTCCATTTTACATCCATCACACCTTCATGCGGACTTGTGTCAAACGCAATAGCAAGCGTAGACAAAAGTGATCGTCTCGCTTACGACCTCACGAGAGGATGGCTCTGGATAGCCACAGATGAGGGAATCTCAAGATACAAAACCGGGCTCGTTTTTCCTCGCACAATCTCTTCCATCCAGGTGTTCCCAAATCCCTATTTAGTCCATGAGCATCCCGACATAACCTTCCTTTCCGGAGACCTGACGGGGGGAAGTATAAGCATATACTCGCTCAGTGGTCAACTCGTAAAGGTATTCTCTGATATAAGCGGAAATGCCGTGAGGTGGTACAAGCCCGATGTTGCAAGTGGTGTATATTTATATATTGCGGTGTCTAAAGACGGAGACAAAAAGGTGGGTAAATTCTCGGTGATTCAATAATTTTCTCACCTGATGAAATTTTTTTCTTGACAAATTACGATTTTGGTGGTAAAATATAGTGACGATGGAGACCTTGTTTATCATTTAGTTCTCTGTTCTGTTTCGACGCTTTGTTTTTTTCTCGGTCTCTTGATACCAAAAAGGAGGGGGTATGTTGTTCAACTTCAAGGATGTACTACGCTCCATGCGCCTTGGTTTCTCTGCCAAGAAGATATGGGTGGGATTTCTCGGTATACTCGTTGGCACAATTCTCTATTCAGTTCTCTCATATGTTGCACTTACACTCACGCCCGACTGGAACTGGGTAACGGTATTCAGGGCGTACAGATATATTCCGGTCCCGATAGTGGGTTATACCGCGATGCCGTGGTACAGCTGGGCAATATGGATAGTGGGACTTGCACTCTTCGTCTTCATAAATCTCCTTACCATAGGTGCAATATCCAAGATTACATACGAACAGGTGAAGGGCGATGAGTTCTATGAGGTGACTGAGGCTATAAAATTCTCGCTCAAGAACTGGAAAGGTATCATACTCTCTCCGATAACACTGATAATAATATGCGGGGTTGTTCTCCTGTGTGGATTTGTAATCGGAGCTGTTGGAAGATTACCTTATGTGGGACAGTTAGCGACCGGTCTCCTCTTTGTGCCCATAGTCTTTGGAGCACTCTTTCTCGTATACCTTTCTGTGGTACTATTTCTCTCATTTCTCATTGCACCCTCTGTCGTTGGTACTACAAAGAGCGATACATTTGATACCCTCTTTGAGGTATTCAGTGTTTTGAATGACCAGACCTGGCGGGTTGTTACATGGGAGGTGCTGGTTGCCTTTCTTTCAACTGCCGGTATATCCATTGTTGCCCTCTTTCTGAAGAAGGCGTTAGCACTGACCTATTTCGCAATTTCACTCTGGCAGGGACCGAGAGGTTGGTTCACAGCCATGTGGCATAACGGAATATGGTATCTCCCTTCCTGTCCCCCCGTGGTCTGGGCTGAGAACCTCGCCGGCAGATTTTTGCCAACTCTCCTTTTCCCTCACACATGGACAACCCAGAACTGGGCAACGACCTTTGGAGGATTTTGCATTGGTCTGGGGTTCCATTTCATCGCTTTCTTCGTGCTTGCCTATGGTTTATCGGTATGGGGCGCCGGACAGACGATGATATACACGGTCCTCGTTAAGATAAAAGACGATAAAAACCTGTTGGAGGTTAAAGAAGAGGAATTCGAGGAAGAAGAAATAAAAGAAGAAATAAAAGAAGAAGTAAAAGAAGAAGAAGAGGAAGAGGAAGGCGGAAAAGAAGAAACTGAGGGGGAAGAAAAGGAAGAATAAAAATTAAAAGACCTGGAGCTTCCATCCGATTTGGCCTGTCGGGGCTCCAGGTTTTTTACAAACTTCCCACTGGTTATTGAAACCAAAGAACCAGATCAGCCCTGGCTTGGTGGTAGGTGGTAATTTCAGGAAATGAAAAAAGATGTTAAACAACAGATAGAGAATTTGATAAACAAGGTTCTGTGGGACAAAAACATACATCTCGTCAGGTGGGAACTGAAGGGCGGCGAGGCATATTCGATCCTGAGAATATTTATCGATAAACCGGGCGGTGTAACGGTTGAAGATTGTGCCCTTGTATCGAGGGAACTTTCAGATCTACTTGATATAGAAGAACCCATAGACCACAGGCACACATTGGAAGTATCCTCACCGGGTATAAATTTTGACATCGATATAAAAAATAAAAAGAAAAAGGGGAAATAAACCCAAAATATGCGTTGAGAAACCACGAGATTATCATCTCAAGATCC
>DFBT01000019.1:2771-11130 GCA_002366725.1 Caldifarciminota bacterium UBA3073 | reverse complement strand
AATCTGTGAATATCTGTGTTCATCCTGTTAAATAGAATTGCTCTTTAGCAATACCTCCGTATTTATTTTGAGTTATTTAACGGGGTGAATCTGTGGTTAATGCATAATCTGAGATAAATATATGACAATTTATAATATATCTCATTTTCTCGATCAACTGGCTGAAGATAGAGAAATAGACCTGTCAAGGGTTAAAGAGGTTTTCGGGGAGACGATAGCGACCATAGCGAGAAAGACCCTCGGTAGGGATGCTGAGGTCACGGTAGATATAGACGAGTCCAGCGGTTCCATCTCTGTATTTGTCGTAAAAGAAGTGGTGAAAAAGGTGAAATTTTCCTCTGGGGAGATAACCCTGACGGAGGCGAGGAAATACAATGATTCTGCAAAGATGGGTGATAAGATAAATATTCCGGTAGAATTTGAAACATTTGGCAGAAATACCATTCTCCTGACAAAACAACTTCTCTTTCAAAAACTGCGGGAGGCAGAAAGAGACGCAATATATACCTCCTTCGAAAAAAGGGTGGGAGAAATTGTCACGGGCAGCATCAGGAGAATAGAGAACAAAAGGATGTTAGTCACCCTTGACAGGGTGGAGGGTGTGCTGCCAAAAAGGGAACAGATACCGGGAGAGTACTTTCGCCAGGGTAGCGTGATAAAGGCATATATACTTGCTGTAGACCAGAAAGAGGGCATATTACTCTCGCGTACCCATCCGGGTTTTCTTGAGGGATTATTCGAGTCGGAGGTGCCAGAAATTAAGGAGGGAATCATTGAAATAAAGAATATAGTGAGAATTCCCGGAGTAAGGGCGAAGGTGGCTGTTGCGAGCAATAACCCGAGAATTGACCCTGTGGGGGCATGTGTGGGAGTAAAGGGGTCAAGGGTTCAGGTTGTTGTGAAAGAAGTTGCCGGTGAAAAGATAGATGTGATACAGTGGAGTCAAGACCCTTTGGTCTATGTATCAAGGGCACTCTCTGGTGTTAAGATATTGAAAGAGGATATAGAAAAGAGCACAAAAAAAATACAGATCGTTGTGAGTGATGAAGAACTCCCCATTGCAATTGGCAAGAACGGACAGAATGCCTTTCTGTCCTCAAAATTGACCGAATACAGGATTGATATCGTCTCTGAAAGCATGAGCAATATTGCTTCGGTGGCGAATTTGGAGGGCCTATCGGCGGGACGCAAAACAAAACTTCTGGAAAACGGATTTGTAAATGCATACGACATCGTCTTTTATGGTATCCCAAAACTCCTTTCCATTAAAGGAATAGGAGAAAAGCTCGCAAAGAAGATATACGAAGCCTCTTTCGCCGTTGTAAAAAAGACAAAACACCACATTCCAGACAAATCCTGAACTCTTTTATTTCACTACATCACACATTAACTTTTTTACTTCTATGAATGAACATCGAGTACATGAAGTTGCAAAGGAATTGAACCTTTCAAGTGAAGCACTTATACACCTTATGAGACAGCTTGGTTTCAAGGTACGAGGTTACATGAGTGTGGTTACTTCAGAAATGTTGGATAAGGTGAAGGGAAAGATGGACGAGGATAAGCGAAATATAAAGAAGAAAGACAGGGAGAAAGAAAAACTTCGCAGGGTCAAGAAAAGAAAAATAGAGAAGCGATTAAAGAGAGCAGAAGAAAAAAAAAGGGCTGCTACTAAGGTCAAAGAAACACTCACAAAGATAAAGGCGGGTGAGCAAAAGACCAGAAAGAGGGTAAAGCTCGAAAGAGCCGAGACCAAACCCGAGAAAGAGGCGAAAAAAATTCAACTGCCAGAACTCGTAAGTGTTGAGGAACTTGCAAAGCTCCTATCTGTATCCCCGCTTACACTCATTGGTAAATGCCTCGAACTTGGTCTTATGGTAACTATAAATCAGCGTTTAGATTACGAGACGGCAAGTATGATAGCATCCGAGTACAACTACGATACCGAACTCATATCATACTATGAAGAAGTCACTGAAGAGAAAGAAGAAGAGATAGAAAGGGCACCCGTTGTAACGGTTATGGGACATGTGGATCACGGTAAGACCACACTTTTGGATTACATGAGAAAGACAAATGTCGTGGCGGGCGAGAAGGGTGGGATAACACAACATATAGGTGCATCGGTAATCACACACACGGGCAAAAAGATCACATTTCTGGACACGCCTGGGCATGAAGCGTTTACCGCCATGAGGGCCAGGGGAGCACAGGTAACCGATGTAATTCTAATCGTCATTGCCGCAGACGACGGGGTTATGCCTCAGACAGCGGAGGCGATAGACCATGCCCGTGACGCAAATGTCCCCATTATGGTGGCAATAAACAAAATAGACCTTGAGACTGCTCGCCCCGACAGGGTAAAACAGCAACTCGCACAACACAATCTTCTGCTGGAGGAAATGGGTGGTGATGTGCCAGCGGTTATGGTCTCGGCAAAGACGGGAGAGGGTGTCGATGAACTGCTCGATTCCCTGTTGCTCATTACTGAAATGAAAGAACTACATGCACCATGCAAAGGCAGGGCGAAGGGTTATATAATAGAGGCACGCCTGGACAGATACAAGGGGACCGTCGCAACTGTTCTTATCACCGGGGGACTATTAAAGAAAGGAGACAGTTTTGTCGCGGGTACAACACACGGTAAGGTGCGCGCCATGTACGATGAATTTAATAAAGTCGTTGAAGAGGCACTTCCCTCGGCACCCGTCATGGTGCTGGGATTCGAACATATTCCCAGTGTTGGTGATAAATTCGTGGTGATGGGGGATGACAGAACGGCGAGAGAGATCGCCCGTAAAAGACAACTTGCTAAAAGGGAGATGGCTGCCCATCCACCTGTTGTGCGGACACTTCAATCCATACAGGACAAAATACAGAAGGGGGAGGCAAAGGAACTGAAAATTATAATAAAGGGAGATGCGGGTGGTTCCGTCGAAGCCCTGTCCGATTCCCTCAGGGAACTCTCAACAGATGAGACCAAAATTACCGTGGTTCACAGCGGTGTGGGAGAGATTACCGAATCCGATGTTCTGCTTGCGTCTGTTTCTGGGGCTATAATAGTCGGCTACCACATTGGCGCTCCGAGCAATGTTGGGACAATTGCAAAGCATGAAGGTGTGGAAATAAGACTGTACGATGTGATATACAGGGCACTTGAAGACATTAAACTTGCACTCGTGGGTCTCCTTGAACCCGAATACGAGGAAAGATTGATCGGAGAGGCTGACATAAGACAGGTATTTACCATACCAAAAATCGGCAAAATTGCGGGATGCTATGTAAAGGAGGGGAAGGTCGTAAAGAATGCACCCGTCAAAATTGTCAGGAATTCAAGCGTGATGGGAGAGGGTAAGATAATATCTTTAAGGAGAGTCAAGAACGCAGTCAATGAGGCTTTAGCGGGATTCGAGTGTGGGATAGGCTTTGAGAATATAGAAGATTTCCTGGCTGGTGATGTCGTTCAGGTGTACGAGGTGATAGAGAAGAAGAGGGAAATCTAAACACAGTAAATGCGGGAACAAACTGACAGGAGAAATAGAAGAATCGAGACCCTTTTCAGGGAAGAGATCGCCAGGATTCTTTCGGAAAGAGGGGACCCCGATATCGGCTTTATCACCGTGACAAGAGTTGAGATAAAAAAGGATAGGAGTAAGATATTCTGCTATGTGAGGTTTTTATCCGACGAAGAGAGGGGATTTGCGGCACTTAAAGAGGCGAGACTCTCCATAAAGTCAGAAATTGCAAGGGGCATCTCCCTGAGATTTATGCCGGACATAGAATTCAGAATTGATAAGGGAGTTTATCCCATATCCGCATAGATTCACCTCTAATACCAATCTCTAATAACTGATGCCCGAGACCAATTTTCTATCGGGTTAACTTTCCGTTTTTTTGGGCAAAGATACTTATTCAGTCGATCTTCCCCGTTAATCCCTGTTAATCTGTGACTAATAAAGTCCAAGAGAAAGGCTCTTACCCTAGCTTCTCGACAGTCCTTACAAATTTTACAATCTTAACATAAGCCTCTGGAGACCTCACCCCCATAATCTTCTTTTTTAATCCCTTACTGATCGCATCCTGTTTCAAAAAATTTAATTCTCCTTCTATCCTGTATCCTTCATGAAGAAGCTGTTGCATCTTATTTTCGTACTTTTCAACAATATCATACGAACCCCTGTATCTTATAACAAACCATATCTCGTCTATTTCAGTTTCTTCCATAAGGTAGTCGAGACTGTCTATATTAAGGTTTATATTCAACTCTTTACCTCCATAAAACTGAAATGGAAACTCGGGTGTCATTACAATTGAGTTACCGGTTGCTTGTTCTTCAACCGTTTCTACGATCTCTCGCCAGGGTACGATATAGGCTTGATTGTGAAAATGTCTTGCCGTGTAGTAATCAAAGAGTCCGTATAGATTACAACAGATCAATAGAGAGAGAAGTATATTGCCATGTTTTGTTTCTTTTACACCCACGGCTACAATAGTATATGCAACGGGAGCAAGAAAGATAAGTCTACTTGAAGAGAACGGAAAAAGTATATGACTGAACACGGTAGACAGAGCGGTTGCTCCGAGAACAAGTGGAATGATAAAAAGTGAAACGGTGTATTTGGGATACCTCAGCATCCCTTTGAAGAATAGAAAATAGAATATCATTACGGATGGTAGTGTAATAAAGAATTCCCATGGGAAGACCGTTTCACCAATGGGGTATGAGTAAAGTGGATACAGTAATTTAAGAGAAAAATCCAGAGGAATGGTTTTGATGCTATATCTATTGTGGCTATCTCGTCACCCCAGAAGGCGAGGTTACCCAGTCTATAAACCAGTATCATGAAGAATACAATTATTATTAACCATTTATTCTCTTTAATCCTATTTATCACAGTTAAGAATTTTTTCATAAACCTTTTCTCTCTGTCTCTCCTAATGTTTGGTGTTTTGAGTCACTCAGCAGAAATATGGAGACCCCATTGTACTCCGTTATCTTTTTGTAACCCATCTCATCCAATCTGAAAAATTCCGTATCCTTCTCATCAATGACATCTACTATTAGGCGGGGCTTGTTGCGTTGTAAGAGCATCGGGATGTCCTCGTAGGCGGTGAGATGATATCTTTCCCTTATATTCTCATCCAGTCTTGCGGCTATATCATATGTGGGTATTGCAAGCTCGGGAATGGTCTGCCTCCTTGCCAGAAAACCAAACTGGATTCCACAGGAAACCACTTCGTCGTTCTCATCGGTAACTTCCTCGATAATTTCAGTAATTTTTCTCGCATTTGAAATCGTATATCCCTTCTGCCAATCCCTGACAGTAAAGGAATACATGAGAGAGCACGGTATGTAAGATGATATGTAGATGATAAGAAGCCATTTGCTCCATACCTTTCCCTTTAGAGAACCAAGATGAGGTAAGAGAAAAAACAAAATAAATGGATAGATCTCTGTCATATAGCCAAAATGTGTGGGAGTAAGCAGGAAATAGTAAAATATAAAAAGCACTGCAGCACAAATTAGAGACATAAATTCCTCGCCTCTCACTTTTTTCAAATTGAAAGCTACTGCGAGCAGAACAAAAAGCACAATATTTGACGGGAAGATGATAACCTTTAAAAGTATTAGAAATCTATGGGTTATGAACCAATAAAAAGAAGGGACGGATCTTTTGAGATGATATAACAAATTACAGAAAAGAAACTCATCCGGGTATTTAAGAAAATAATATAATGATGGAAGGGCACCGAGAATAAAACCCGTAACTATGTAAGGTATCATCTTCCACTCTCTCTTAGACAGCAGAAAAATGATTGCGATAATAAACAATATAAAGAATACAGAGCGAAAACTCATAGAAAGGCCTATACAAACACCTGAAAGGAGGGAGTATATGGTCTTTCGTCTCTTTAGAGAAAGGAAAAACGAGATGAGGAACAGCACATTCAGCAAATTCACCCAAGCCCTCTGTGTTGCCTGTACGGAGCCGTAGAAAAGCACAGCATTGCCGGCCCAAAGGATGCCAGTATAGACGGTCTCTCCCTTAGATTTATTGAGATGAAAGGTGTACAAAAGAAGAATAACACCCGAAACAACTGCAAGAAGGTAAGACACTATTCTGGCGAGGAAGAGGTTCACCCATCCACCACCCGAAAAAGGTAGAAAAGCAATTGCAGAGAGGGGCATCTGTGGAAAGAAAAAATCCCCGTACAATTGCCTTCCTTTCGCTATTTCCCTTGCTGCGGGCAGATAATAGCTCAACTCATCGGTGAAAACATTTTGAGTAAAGACGATGGAAACGAGAATACCGCCGCTTATGACACAGAACAATATGAGAATCTTGGATATGTTGTCTCGATCTTCAATCATGAAAGCCCCGTAAATTTTATAACACAACTTAATATACCCAATGCCATATATCGTTCTGGGGGAATTAGAGAAGGTTTCTTTTAATAAGTACCTGGTAGGTACCGGCGATTCTTCTGGCAATTCTATCCCAGGCAAAATACCTGCGGACCAATTCTCTACCTTTGTACGACATCTCCTCTCTCAATTTTCCATTTCTTATCACACGAATGATCGCGTTTCCAAGTTCCTCGGGGTCGTTCGGGTTGACGAGTATTGCACTACCCTCCTCTAAACCCACAATATCCCTGATCGGCCCAATGTCTGAAGCAACAATGGGGACTCCAAATGCCATCGCCTCGATAAGCACCATTCCCTGCGTCTCGTAAAGTGTCGGGAAAACAACAGCACTTGCCTTCTCGTACAACTCATATATCTTCCATCTCGGCAGAGCACCTGTAAACTCCACCCTCGATGTGAGATTGTTCTCTTTGACGAATTTCTTCAGGTAACTGAAATATCTACCGTCCACCACGGGTCCGGCAATCACACACCTCACACCCGGCACAAGCTTGAGGATGAACACCATTGCCTTCAACAGCGTCATCTGGTTTTTCCCCCTGCCTATCCTCGCCGGATAGAGTATAACGGGATTCTCCATCTCCGGTAATGGATGAACGGGAGAGATTTTGTTCAGCTCTATGCCGTGTGGTATAGAGGTAATCCGGGACGAAGATAAACCAAAGTGGGAAATGAGTCTTCTTCTTATACTCTCGGTCGGTGTGATTATATGGTCTGACATCCGGAGGACCAAACACTCGGCAACATGTTTAAAGACATTTGAGAGATTGGGGTTCAGTATGCGTTCCGCACTGTGAATTGTGTATATAACTGGAACTTTCCACCGGAAGAGACGCTTTGCAAGCAACGCAGACACACCCGTAAACTGTGAGTGTGTGTGGATTATGTCTACGGGTTTCTCTTTTTTCAACCCGTATAACTCGGGTATTGTCCGCCAGGCAAATGATAGCACCTGTAATAACGGATGAGCATCACACAGGGATGGAACCCTCACTTCGTGGAAGACGATGCCGGTTTCTCCTCTGCTCACATTCGATTTCATATCAATTATGTCTACGCCGTATCCGTGCTGAACGAGTTCCTTCGATAGTTCGTATATTGCGTTCTCTGCGGCGCCAATCCCTCCCGGAGGGATCGACATAATGCCCGTTCCCATATGCACTATATTGAATCTCACCTTATAAACCGCCCCTGTGTTCAATAAAACCTATCCCTTAATAAATATACAATAAAAACTTCGATTCCGCATCATTTGATATACACAAGTTTGTCAATATAACACTTGCTCCCCGTGTCGAGGCTGATAAAATACACCCCACTTGCGATCCCGTCGCCGTCTCTTCCCAAACCATTCCATTTCACCGCGAAAATCCCTTCCCCTCTGTACTCATCAAGGAGTGTTCTTACAAGCCTTCCTGCTATGTTGTATATTTTAACCCTGACATGTTTTCGCCCGGATATTTGATATCTTATATTTACAACTCCCCTTGCAGGATTTGGATAACTTCTATAGAGAAAGTCTGTACTGGGCTCATATGTGGATATTCCCGGTTCTTCGCCGGGTAATACAAATCCATAAAGTCCAGTATTCCATCTGTCATGTCTTGCAGAACCCCACTCAATATCGCCTTTTTCAACTTCCCATATAAATAGATAGGTACCCTGTATGTTTGATGCAAGCAGTTCATTTTTTCCGTCACAATCTATATCGTCTATCACGGGAGACCTTTTTATATTGTGGTGTGTCTGAATTGGAAAACCCGGTGTGAATGAACCATCCGCCTCTAACGAGTAAACTGCCCCATCACTTCCACCCACGAGCACCTCAATATCTCCATCGCCATCTACATCTGCAATTAAAGGAGGAGATGCCGCCAGTCCGTCCTCATGTCTCATTCTCAATTGAACGGGCCATCCGGGAAGCGGGAT
>DFBT01000019.1:0-2709 GCA_002366725.1 Caldifarciminota bacterium UBA3073 | reverse complement strand
AGACTCTGTAAAAACAACTATCTCAAGCCCACCACTTACGGGGTCTATATCGGCAATTGAAGCACTTCCTATTATAGAATCCCCAAGCCACAGGGGAAAATTATCGATATTTTCTCCCGTTGGTTTCCACACATAGAGACTGTCACCACCCGCGATGATTTCCAGCGTATCGTCTCCATCTACATCTGCAACTGCGGGAGATACAAATGTATTGTTTACCCCAAGGTAGGAAAATAAAACGGCGTTACCGAGATGGTCTATAATGTATAAATTTCCCGGGTATGTTATCAAAATTATTTCCAAAAACCCATCATTGTCTATATCCTGTAAAACGGGCGCCCCAATTACACCCGTACCCGCATCTGGAAGATGGGCGGGGAAACCGGGCTCCACCTGTCCAAATCTGTTAAAGACATACACAGAACAACATGACGATGACCAGAAGGGGGCAAGGACTATCTCCTTCTCACCATCCAAATCGATATCTCCCGCCGCGGGCATACCCCAGAGGGGATATCCAACGAAGGCGAATTTCTCTTCCCCTAAAATGGGTGTTCCATCACAGTGCCACCCGTACAGCCATCCGTCGTCACACCCGCAAATGACCTCTTTTCCGGGATACAATGTGTCTATATCTACACAGAATGGCATCCAGAATGGTTTTTCCTGAGGTCCCTTCTTTGGCCAACTCACCTTTGCGGCGGGATTCGTCTTTCCATAAACTGGTTGGGACGGTTCACCCTCATTCATCGATGAATCAACGGCACCTATCCTGTAATAGTATCCCCTCCAGGGAGAAAGGCCCCCATCCAGAAATACAGAATTCCCGCCCTGTAGAAGTAGGTTGAGTTTTCTGTACCCCATATCCTCCGAATCACTTCTATAGATGTTGTAGCCCATTGACTTTGCCGCTGGCTGCCAGGAGAGTCTTATGCTCTCTCCATCTGGGGTGGCATGCAAACCCTCTGGAGGTGGTAGGCACCTGACCACGAATGTATCTCTCCATATCCTGCCAATTCCATCCGAAAGTGTCAAGATAAATACAGAGTCCTCCCCCGTGCAGAGGAATGCTTCATCGAATGAAATTACCGTATCTGGAGGGATATTGCCAATATACTGCATGCTGTCAATCGCACCAGCAGATGTCACTTGGGCGGTGACACTTTCTGCCTCTCCAAATCCAGAATTCCTCAAAGAAATAGACATTGAGAGGGTATCGGGAGATACCTCCAATATCTTGTGTCCGTAATGCATGAGTTCTGGATAACGGATATAGAATAAAATGGAATCCTCTGAACTCAATGTATCATTGTATGAGATGCAGAACGCAAGGGTAAGCAGCGGTTTTTTCCACTCTCTGGCGATAGAAATGATGGTCGAAACGGTGTCGCACTCCAGGGGAGAGAGGTTTTCCAGAGTGACAATCGTATCCCCAACGCCGACGAGCGTGTCATTCGCTATTATCCTTATGAGTATATCCCAGGCAGCTTCACCACCGCTGTTTATAAAACTGTACGAGATGGGTGTGGTACAACCTGCAGATAAAAACCTCGGTGAAAAGTCTTCTATCTTTATATATGGTCTCTGCGGTTTTACAACAAGCCAGCCCTCGTAAGGGAGATAGTTGTGAGATGTTACAACGACAGAAAGTACCCCCCTTGCATCGGGTATCAGCTCAAAAGATGCCAATCCATCATTATCGGTATAAGCGGTTGCATACAAGTCCTCGTTTGATATACAGATATAAGCATTTGCCACGGGGATTTCACCATCGGTTACCATAACATCAAATATCTGCTCTCCCACATCCACCGTGTCATCGTATGATACAGTCAGCGTATCCGGAATATCTGTCCACAGGAGAAGCTCCGGGTCTCCAAGAAAATTCAGAGCATAGTTCTCCCATCTCCACCATACATCACCTCCCCCATAAACCTTCGATGCCGCATCTGCCTCCGCGGGTGAGAAGAGGGAGTCTGTGAAGATGGCATGAAAGAACGCCTTATTTATCGGCAGGGAGCATTCGGGAAAGTCCGACCTCGTCGAGGCAATTACGCCTATCCCACCACCTCCATCTCTCAGGATGTAGTGCTCACAAAAGCTATCTGAATAATATGCGTTCGTCCAGCAGGATGTCAGATACATAAATCCACAAGGGTTTATAAGGGAATCCCAGTCGCACCTCCACACCGGCGGCCATCGTCCAAGCATGACCCTTATGTTCTCCAAATACCCGTGACATACCGCATATATCATACCATAGCCCGTCGTCACCGAATCGAGGAACTCGTCCCTCGTGGGATGTCCGTAGTATTCATACAGTCCCGTTACCGTGAAATCGGGTGGAAACTCAGATGCTATATTTTTGCAGTGACGCATGCCATCCTCACCCCAGTCTCCATCACCGGAAAAGAGCTCCGAACCCACAAGCATCGCCTTATTCTGGTAGCCACCGAGTGGGGCCTTCTCATATGCAAAGAGCTTTGAAATAACATCTTCTACCTCTGCCCCGCTGTGAACGGGCAGCCTGCCTATAAACACATCGTAGCCCATATCGACATCATCCTCACACTCTCCAAATATCCCGTTGTTATTTGCATCCCAATCTCCTTCGAGACAGGCATAATACATATCGGTCGGTATTAACTCTCCCAATGTATACTCTGCCCGGACAAAGGCGTACCTTGCCGGAATTATATCTACATCACC
>DFBT01000037.1 GCA_002366725.1 Caldifarciminota bacterium UBA3073 | reverse complement strand
GGTAAAACTTGTTCTCAATCTCTTTAACAAAGGTGTCCTGTCCCAGGATACGATTGTCTTTTATTGAGTGGCGAATCTGCTTGAGGAGCTCTTCGGGTATCCCATCCTGGATAAATAACCCTTGGCAATCTCCCCATATCGTATATCATACCACAAAAACTGCATTTTGTCAAGAAAAAAATTCTCTCTTTAATCCCCTGCTATATAAGGAGTTACGATGAACTGACACCAATATTCTATAAAAATCATATTGCGTTTCGTATCAATATCCTGCACCCTTAATTTTACCACTTCACTCACTCTTAATCCAGCAGAATAAGCCAGCATAAGAATTGCTTTATGTTTGATATTATTTACAGACTCAAATATGCGTATCACATCTTCACGACTAAGAACAATAGGAAGTTTCCTCTCCTTTCTTGGACGAGGAAGACTGCCTACTGTTTTTGGCATATTTAACACACGGTCATACAGAAATTTTATAGCACTTACTGCCTGATCATGATACGCCCTCGACACTTTTCCCTTGTCAATTAAATGAAGCATATAATCTCTGATGTGTTTTTCATCAACCTCTTTTGGGTCTTTTGTAAAATGGCGAATGTATCGTTCAATATGGTGCAAATATGCTTTTTGAGTCTTTGGACTATATCCTCTTAATTTGAGTTCCTTATTCACTGCATCTGTGATTTGAGCCTGATTCGGCACTCGTTTATCAACCGCTTGATTAAAAGAAACCTGTAAGGCAGAATCTAAATCGACATTTTCACCCTTAAAAAGCGACAAAATCTTTTTTAGAATATCTCCCGAGTGGGGAAAGCTCCAATACTTTTTATCCGGGTGCCATCTATGGCCCTCAATGGATTTAACTATAGCAACAAATTTAGGGTCGTACGAAAAAGTAACCACTATTTTCCCTTGCTGTATATCCTTACTGATTTTTATGCTTGCCATAAGTTTATACTCGTCAGGTATGCTGTTGGGAAGGTAAAAAAACACGCAATGGGGACTATATGCATAAGGATTATAATACAGAAAATGGAAAAAGTCAAGAAAAAACCCGTCTCAAGGTAAGGAGTCTTTTTACTACATTATCAGAATGAGGAAACACCCAGTCCATACGGATCCTTCGGACATTTTTGTTCTGGATTCCATCTGTGTCCCTTTATCTTCGTGAGTTTTTTAATATGAATAGGATTATCCACAGGATGCTGTGCATAGGGTAGAATAACCGCAATCTCTCCGGGTTGTCCCGTGGTTATTTTGATTCTGTCGCCCCTCATTTCACCTGCCTTTGTCGGTCGTTATACCATTAAATGAAGGAAAATTCAAGAGAAAAATTTTTCAAACAGTTCGATGAATTGGTTGGCGATGCGGGTTGCGTCGTGGGTCTTGAGGAATTTTTTAATCTCGCTTGTGTCGAATCCATTTTCAAATATGAGGGATAGCTTCTCCTCGAGGTCGGAGGAGTCCTTGTATTTTATGATTTCATCGCCCGCTCTCTCAACATAGTTTGAAACATGAAAGAGAATGGGACATCCCGAGCCGAGTGTCTGGCAGACCGTGCTTGAGAGCACTGCGGGATACTTTTTTGAGGATTCCCGATATATGAGATGCACATCCGATGCATGGAGGTACATATATAACTCATCGAATGGAAGCGGTCTCACCTGGATGTCCAGGAATGGATACTCGCTTTCCAGCTCCTTTAAGAGATTTACATCGCTCTCGGGGTTGGTGACGACGATGTATCTCATACCATATCTCTGTGAGAGATGTTTCAGGCTGGGCAGGACGGGAGTCACATCGCCCGGTCTGAAACCGAAGGAGAATACTATCTTCTCTTCCGGCGGAAGTCCGAGTTTCTTCCTTGCCCCGAGCTTATCACCGGGGGTAAACGGGTAATAGGGATATGGGATTGTATGAATGAGCTCCTCGGAGAAGTATTTGAGCAGGAAGTTCTTATATCTATCATCAAAGCATACAAGGGCATCCCAAGAAAATTTGTAATAGAGGGGGTCCTCGGGCGGTTTGCCCTCGTGAGCGACACACACGGTTGCCGCCTTCTTTTTTATCTCCGGGAATACCCGGAGAAGCCTTTCTGCCGGCAGTCTCTCGAGGTTCTGGGCGACAAAGACCTCGTAGTCCTTTTTTAGAAGGGGAGAGGGGTCGAAATCGGTTGCCCTCGTGAAGGGTTTGATGACATCAACGGCGAAATGTCTTATGATGAAGTCCTCGTCTTTCTGCAGGGTGGGTCTGGCATCGGGGTGCCTCTCTGAAGAGAATACGGTCAATCTGTGTCCAGTCTTCACCCATTCCCTTCCAATGAGCTCTGCGTGGATCGAGGGACCGTTGGCAGCATTCCACAGACTCATCATCCCGATATGCATAAGGCAGTAGACAGTAAGCGGTAAAGAAAAGTCGAATTTTTAACCTGATTACCGATAACTTGATAACTGATTACCAGTAATAAATCGGGGGAGCCGGATTTGAACCGGCGACCTCTTGGTCCCGAACCAAGCGCGCTGCCAACTGCGCTACCCCCCGGGGAATAGTAAACAGTAAGAAGTAAGCAGTAAGGCGTAAGAAGTAAATGGATTAGTCATTTTTAGAAGGCTATCTGTATCCGTATTTTCCCACCAACGGCACAAAAACACATCCATAAAGTCTCTCTCTGATCTCTTTCCCACCCTTCTTCCTCATCCTCACGAGTGTCTGACCGTAGTAATCGGATATGGGTATCACCAGTCTGCCCGCCTCTTTTAATTGTTCAAAAAGTGGGGGTGGAACATCTGGAGAACCGGCTGTCACGATTATTGCGTCGTACGGTGAGTGTTCTGCTAATCCGAGTGTGCCGTCCCCGACTGATATAAACACATTTTTATAACCAAGTTTGTCAAGTATCTTCTCTGTCCTCCTGGCGAGAGACTCTATTCGCTCAACTGTGAATACCTCCCTCACGATTTCTGCCAGGACCGCAGCCTGGTAGCCAGACCCCGTTCCTATCTCCAGTACCCTTTCCCCGCCCTTGAGTTCAAGTAGTTCTGTCATAGAGGCGACCATATAGGGCTGGGATATTGTCTGTCCATCTCCTATGGGGAGGGGATGATCGCCGTACGCCTCGTAGACGAGAGACTCGCCAACAAATAGATGTCTCGGGACCCTTTTCATTGTCGCTATTACAAGTGGGTCCTTTATACCTCTGGCAATGATCTGAGCCCTAACCATCAATTCCCGCTGCTCTTCAAAGTCCCTCTTTTTCCACATATTGTAAAACAAATCCCAGGCACCAAATTACAAATAACAAACAATATCCAAACTCCAAATTATAAATTCTAAACAGTCCTGGATTTTGAATATTGGAATTTGTCTGCCCCGTCAGATAGTAAACATCTAACTGGATGGAGAATTTGCGATTTTGAAATTTCCAGTAATTACTCTTCTATTAGTTCTACATTTGCTCTTGGGACTATCACCCTCTCGCCGTTCTCCAGTTCCGCCTCGAGCACTCTCACCTTCGCCTCTGTTTCTATGACCTGCAATTCGGACGGCAGGGCTGTTACCTTTCCAATATTTCCGAAATGGGGCTCCCTGATTATTCTAACGGGGCTACCTATCTCAACGCCCTTTGATGGCTTGTCCTCTCTGTCACCCTCTTTTGTTTTTTTTGTTTCCACTTTTGGTATTATGACCTCCGGTCTCATAACGCCCGCTCTGATCTGGGTTGCACCATTTATGGATGCCTTTTTGCCGCTATTTTCTTTTAGCAGTCTGAATGTCTTCTCCGCCATTGGCATTTCTCCGAAGCCCTCTGTTATTATAATGGTTATACCCTTTTCTTCTGACCCCGTTATCGCCACGCCAATGTCGTACCCGAGAAACTCCCTCAGGTCATAGTCCCAGATCCCCCCGGAGACTATACCTATGCAACCGACATCCACCGCCTTGCGAATTACATCAACCGTAACCAGGGACCCCCCAACCGCGACTTTTCCCTTGAGTTCAGGTGTTATCATATCTATCGTGATGGGGTCTTTTGGAGATTCCACAATGGGGACTATAATACCCTTTACTTCTCCCCCAATGCCGAATATCCCCTGGACAAATGTGGCATATGTTTCAACCGTAACGCCCTCGCCCTTGAATATCTCCACCACCTTCCCATCTATATAGGCGTCCACCTCGACCGGTGTGGGAGGATTGCGCAGTATTGCCTGCCCGGTTACATTTGATATGCTCTCTATCGTACCATTTATGGGCGATTTTACCTGATTTTTCATCAACCCGAAGAAGCCCTTTGTCTCGGCGATGGTCTCGTCCTTTTGTATCTTATCTCCCGGTTTTTTAGAAAGGTATCCCGCAAGGTCCTGCGGCGCCACGCCAAGAAGACCCGCCAGATTGAGGGGTTGGACATCTCCAGGAAGCTCGGTCCTCGCAACTACTGTGTCGCCCGTCACCTCATCTCCCATGGAGGCAAGCACATCCCCTTTTAGCGGGAGTCTCCTTTCTCTCCTTATCAGGGTGTATTCCGTGACCTTTAATCCCGGGGTGTATGCATGAGCCATAAAACCTCCTTTAAATGCTTGAAGTATTGTCAAAAATCTAACCGCAGAGAACAGTTTGCGAAAAGCGAAGAGGGAAAAACGAAGGGCGAGGAATCCCCTATCCCTTCTCTCTCATCTCTCTTCTATCTTCACCCTTCTCCCCTCCCTGCCCCGCCTCTGGCGGGGTGAATGACCTCTTATCCATCTCAAGATCCATATGGACAGAGACCTGGTCGAGACTTTTTTTATTTTAAAAGAACTTATTCAACAGGGACTTGTACGAGACTCTTAAAAGACTATTTTCTTATTTAAAAAATTTACTTTATCTCAAGACCCGTTCCAAAGGATCTGTATGGAATGGATACGGAACCGTAGAGATAGGACCAATCTTTTTATCCCTTCTTTTAAACCGCAGAGTACGCAGAGGACTCAGAGAATTTTTGAATTTTGATTCCTGACTGCCGTCA
>DFBT01000038.1 GCA_002366725.1 Caldifarciminota bacterium UBA3073 | reverse complement strand
CGATGTCCTTGACCTTATCACTTAGTACCTACTGCTTACTGCTTACTTTTTATCTATGTGTGGTATATGCGGGATAATACCGTCCTCCGGGGACACCATAAGGGAGATGACCACCTCTCTCTTCCATCGCGGTCCAGATGGAGAAGGGTATTATGAGGATGAAACGATATCGCTGGGACACAGGAGGCTCGCCATAATCGACCTTGCAAAGGGAGATCAACCCATCTACAATGAAGATGGAGAAATATGCATTGTCTTCAACGGGGAGATTTATAACTACAGGGACTTACGAAGGGAACTGGAAAAGAGGCACAAATTTTACACGAACAGCGATACGGAGGTGATAGTTCATCTCTATGAAGAACTGGGGACGGGATGTCTCAACAGATTGAACGGGATGTTTGCCTTTGCCATATGGGATAAGAGGGAGAGGAGGTTATTTCTGGCGAGGGATAGGATGGGAATAAAACCGCTTTATTACACCGAAGACGGGATATTTGCTTTCGCGTCGGAACTCAAACCACTCATCCCCATTCTAAAGAAAAAAGAAATAGACCCATTTGCCCTCTCAACCTACCTTTCTCTCGGATATGTATTATCCCCACATGCCATCCTGAGGGGTGTCAAAAAACTTCCCCAGGGTCATTTTGCTGTATGGAAGGATGGGAAACTCGCGGTCGAGAGATACTGGGAGATCGGGGGAGATTCAAGCGTTAAGAGCTTCGAGGATAGGGAGGAAGTGGTTCGTGTTGTGAGGTCGCTCATAGACGATGCCGTGAGGAGGAGACTCCATGCCGATGTCCCCCTCGGCGTCCTGCTTTCGGGCGGGCTCGACTCAGCCGTGATAACTGCCGTTGCGAGCAGATATAAACCTCACTTAAAGACATTCACGGTCGGCTTCGAATCCGAGGGCTACGACGAGAGAAAATATGCGAGACTTGTTGCGGAGAGTTTCAATACCGACCACAGGGATATACTGGTGGGCCCGCAGATAGAGGATGTATTCCATACGGTGATGGACTTCGTCGATGAGCCGATAGCAGATGAGGCACTCGTACCCACATATCTCATCTCAAGACTCGCATCCCGGGATGTTAAGGTGGTGCTCACGGGAGAGGGGGGAGACGAGAGTTTTGGCGGTTATCCGAGATACCTGCTCTCTATACTGTCTGACAAAATTGGCGATGTAGCTTTTTTAAGGATGGTTTCGGGAATCTTCTCCCCGTTTTTGAGAGAGAGGGAGAGAGTATATCTTCGCCGGTTGTTCACCGGCGAGAGGGACACACTTAAGAGAAACCTGCGGTGGCTTTCGATATTTACCGAGAATGAGAAGAGAAGACTCTGTGCCGAGAAGTTGTCCGAGTTCGGCTTCTCAGGGAGAGGTATAAAGTCACTCTTTCAGTTTGACCTCACGAGGTGGCTTCCCGACGATGTGCTCCAAAAACTGGACAGGACGACGATGGCAAACTCCATAGAGGGAAGAGTGCCACTCCTCGACCACCAACTCGTCTCATATTGTGCCGGGATAGACAGCAGATTGAAGCTGCGGGGCTTCGATACGAAATTTCTACTGAAGATCGCCTACCGCGATGTTCTCCCCGAGAAGATATTGAGACGCAGAAAACACGGATTTCTCTCCCCATTTACCGAATGGTTTGACGACAATTTCCTCCATATGTGCCGTTCCATTCTGTCTCACAGCAAGTTTGAGCCCACATACACGAGAGAGATCATAGACAATGCAAAGAGGGACAGAGGGTGTGCGAAGAAGCTCTGGTCGCTTGTGGTCTTTGAATTATGGAGACAGAAACAGAAGATAGATTTATAATCGTCCCTCATTTTCCCAGGGAGTCGAGATAGTCATCGATGTTATCGCCGTGTTTTTCCATTTCATCCTTTGCCTCTTCAATTATCTCCTTGTATTTTGCCGCTCCTGTTTTGTGATAATTTGCCTGGGCATTTGCCCACTTTATGACCGCATCTACGCAGGCGTGCCCCTCTCTCGTCAGCGTTGCATCCCCCACCTTTGGCAGCACCTTCTGAGCCACTTCCGCTATGTTTATCACCGCCTCATCCAGTCGGGCACAATCATCACCCGACACGATCTCCTCAGAGTAAAGGTATTCACTGTACTCGAGAACCGGCACTGTATACGCATATATCACCCATATTTGCATCCATTTGCCGGAGATTTGTAACGCCTTCATCGCATCAGCCGGTGACATTTCGGATTTCTCCTGGGCGAAGACGGGTGAGGCCAGAAGGGAGGCGATACAGAATACACCTATCAGTCTCTTCGCGATAGCCATAGTTCCCCCTTTTATGATAAAAAAAACATAACCACAGAGCACGCCCCTGGTGGTGATTGTAGGCACAAATTCAATTTGTGCTTCGGTTATCGGCGGCCCGGGTTTTTATGTAATCGTGTAAATCCGATATTGTGCTCCAGGATATTCCCCTCTGGGCGAGGTAATTTACGAGTCTCCTTCTCGTCTTCTCGTCCCTCGTCCTGTGGGTGCGTAACCATCTGTCAATGAGCTTTCTTGCCGTCTCTCTTTCATCGATCGATACATCGGCAAGCGCCCTGTCGATGGTGTCCCCGTCCACCCCGAGCCTGAAGAGGTCATTTTTCAATCTGTAGATGCCCCTTCTATCCTTGAAGGTCTCAAGGAAGTAGATTGTGAAATCGTAATCGTTTACAAGTCCGCTCCGTTCCAATCTGGAGACACTTTCCTCTGCCACATCGGGAGCAAATTTTTTCTTCTTAAGTCTGCGAAGGAGTTCCCTTCTCGTCCTCGGTCTGTAAGAGAGAAGGTTGAGTGCGTAATCCTTTGCCCGTACATTCTCTTCGAACTCTCTGATCTTTTCGAGTTCCCCCTCTTCAACCCCCTTTCCCTCGTATATGTCCATTTTAAGGAGCGTCTCCTCACCCACCGCGAGTGAGAACTCATTGTTGATGTATATATTGTATCTCTTCTTCCCCTTTTTTACCTTGGTTATCCGCATACTCTGATTTTTTGGGACGCAGATTGACGCCGATGCACGCCGATTATTTTGTATCAAAGAGATATTTCCTTGATATATCTGCGTTCATTTGCGTCTAATTCTTTTTTACACATCAGTCCTCGTATATCTCTCACCGTACTCGGGTGTCCTCTCCCGCACTATCTTCCCCCGCTCAATGAATTTCTCGAGCCTCTCCGTGAGCACACCGTATGGGAGGTTCAGCAGTTCATATATATACGAAATCGGCGTCTCCTTAGTTATGGATGAGAGTATGAAGTCATCTATCTTCAAGGGTTCTAATGACGGTAGCTTCGGGGCATCACTCAGATAATCGTAGAAGGCGTTCCCTCTTTCCGAAAGGTTTCCCAGCTCCCTTGTGAGTTCGAAAACATCATCGCGGAATTTATGTATGAAAAGACAAAAATCCGCCTGGGTCTGGTGCTTTCGGAGCATTTCCTCTATCAGCCCCAATCCACTGCAGCCTATAGCTTTGAACTCAGCCGTATCCATCATATCCCACAGTATATCCACAACATCTCTCTCCTCTCCGTCCCAGGCGAATCTCGCCTGTAGCCCATATCGTGCCGCCCTGAATCGATTTTCTATGTATTCTAAATATAGATTTTTACTAAACCTTTGGGTGTTCTTTTTTAGAAATCCAACGACAAATGCGATCACAAATGCAACATATTGGTTTACAAACTCCTCTGATGAGGCGGAGTCCCCAATTCGTAGCTCTATCGTGGAGTGAATATCCGTTTTGACACATACATCATCTCCCCAGACAAACTGTGCCACATCCGGTCTCGTGATCCTTCTCACGGTTGAATCGTAATCTGCGTACCGCATCACCCTGTAGCTTTTGAACTCTCGTTTTAGATTTCTCCCCCAGATAGGTGAGTTTGAGGCGAGCGCGGCGAAACAGGGGGCATACTTAATAAGTACATCTGCTATTCCCGTTGCAACGGGAAAGTCATAGATGCTTCCCGTGTGGACATGCAATCCAACGGCATTTCCTATTACCGGGTGTGAGCCAATCGGAAGAAATACCCAGCCCTTATCCCTGCACACTTTTCTTATCTCATCGAGCTGGTGGTGTGTCTCTTCCACGAGCTGTGTGTAAGATTCAAGTATTCCCGACCTTATCTCAAGCAGCCTTCCTTCCCTCCCCCACCCAAGATAGTCGGTACCCGTTCTTGACCAGGGAAACTTGTTGCGTATGCGTCTGGCAAGCCACTCGACATCCCTGTTTTCTGTGAGGGAGAGGTCGGGCTTCAAGACGAGCGTCTCCCACTCGTATCCGAATGTTACTGGTTTAAACATACCCATAATTTTCCAACTTCCTCTATTTCGAGGGGTTTAAGCTGGATGTCTGCATCATTCCATTGTCCCCTGCCATCAAATTTAGCGGTGCCCCTGACTAAAAAGATAGATTTATGGGGAATATTTGCCCTTAATGTTATCGATTCGTTCGTGACTCTGTATTCATCCCCAACTGCGTAGATACATCCGTGGGTAAAGGATTCTCCCTTCTTGAGTTCCTTTCTCCCTGCAACAGGGTAGATTTTATAACTCGCGAGGGAGTATCGTGCCCTCAGAAACTTCGTTTTTTCTGGTGCGGCGGCATATAAGAGACCCCCTTTATTATCCCCAACAAGGAATGAGCCGAGCTTTAACCCATAGAAGTCAAATGGATGCCAGGGGTTGAATGTAAGGGTCTTCTGATAAATCCTGTGTTCAAGTTTCTCCTCCGTTGGCACAAAGAGGGTGGTTTTAGGGTTTTTTATATTGACCGGCATACATTTGGAGTATACAATATCCTTCTTTCTTTTTACCGTTATCCTCGTTATTTCCGTGAGTAGCGGGAGGGCGCGATGTAGCGAAAAATTCTTCACTATCTCAAGTCCCTTCTTATCGTATCTGAGTGTGCAGTGTCTTACAGATGTTTTTTGCTCCTTGAATTCCCCATTCCAGAGGGTCCCGGGAAAATCATCATCGATGAGGTCAAATATTCCACCCGTAATAGCCCACCCCTTTTTGCAGTATTCGAGTACCCGGGCGAAGTAATCCCTTCCTTTGTACACGAGAGAACCGAGCCTCGCACCGAGGTGCGGGTAGATCGTGACCGACATCCACTCGTTTTTGAGCACTATTTCCTTGAAACCCTCCCGATAAATATCTCCCGATGCATCGGGGAGGATATTGTGCAGCTCATCGGGGGATAACACGAGCTCGTCTCCGGGTTTCGGTTCAAATGGATGGGGATACTCGCGGGTAATCCACAGGGTCTTGCCCTTTATATGGGTGGGTGGTTTTGGGTCCTTTGGAATGATACCCTTTATCCTCACCTTGAGCGAGAAGGTGTAAACCCGAAAGTTCCCATCCCCCCTTACACCCGCCTTCTTCATCTCCTTTATTTTGGCGAAAAGTCTATACATAATTTGTCGGTCACCCTTTCCATCGGATCCTTCGGACAGGGTGACGAACCAACTCCATACGGAGTGCAGTAGCTTGCTACTGCGATAAAATAAATTCCAATATGCCTGTAATGCGATTATGATACATTATACCATAACTTTTTGAGCTTTGCAAGTTTTTATTGTGAGTATCTACCCGCTATCCTTTCTATCTTCCCCTTTCACTCCTCAGCTTCAGCCGGGAGGGAGAATATTGGAAACGCCGTGAAGTTTTCATCCTTCAGTTTATACAGCGTACCCTCTATCTTTTTCCCCTCGGCATCCACGAGGATGAAGTGATAGAAACCGCCATTTTTTTCTTCCGCATAGAGTGGGGCGCCCGCACCGCCGGTGATGATCTGCATGACCCCGTCGTATATAGACTTTCTGAAGAGGTGCTCGTGCCCCACGAACACAATATCTACATTATACCTCTTGAGAAGTGCCAACAGGGTGTCCCTCTCCTGTGGATATCTGTCAAGACAGCTTCCGAAGTGTCTACCTATTAGAGAATCGGCGTACATTGGCCTGTGGAAAAAGACGAACCTGTGAGCGGGTGAGGAGTTCATCAGGGTCTGTCTCAGCCATTCGAGTTGTTCGCCCGTTATACTGCCGATCTCTCCGGGAATCTCCGAATCCAGCACTATGAACTGCGAATTGCCATAGGTAAATGAGTAATACACCTCCTCGCCAGGAAGGCTGAAAATGTCCCTGTACATCTTTTCGGACCTTGCGTTATCCACATCGTGATTCCCCACAACGGGAAGAATGGGAAAATCATAGCCAGATGACCAATCTATGAACTCCTCCCACTGGTATAGATGTCCAGAATTGGTGATGAGGTCTCCCGTGTTCACCGCGAAGTCGGGCTTAAATGTGGAGATCTTGTCGAGCAGAGTTCTATAAATCTTCGCATTGCCCCTGTTATCGCCGAGCGCCGCGAATCTGAACGGTGTCTTACCTGTTTTTAGTCTATCTATTTTCGTGACGAGTCTCGCCCTCTCCCTTATTTCTCCCTTTACTTCTTCTATCTCCTCCTCACTCCCGACGATGAGCAGCGAATTATCGTACCTGCCGTGGCATATCAGTTCGTTACTCGGATCGGTTATCCACTTCTTCCCGTCTATGAGGAACTTGTATTCGTATTCACCCGGATGGAGTTCGACCGTGACCTCAAATTTTCCATTCTTTTTTGTAAACGGCGTGGCGGTCCTGTTCCAGCCATTCATAGTTCCGACGAGATTGACTGTCCCGGCGGACTCGTCTTCATAGGTAAATGTCACCTCGTGTTTCGTGTAGGAGAAGGCGGCAACCGCCACGAGCAACAGAAGAAGACATCTCTTTGGTAACACACGCATATAACCTCCCTTTTAGATGTAAGGTATTGTCAAAAACATAACCACAGACCTGCCTGCCGGTAGGCAGGGAACACAGAGGATTAAAGAATAATAAAGAATCGCAGGAGATTTTCATCCCTCCCCTCCCTGCCCCGTTAGATGTTTACTATCTAACGGGGTGAATGACCTCTTATCTATCTCAAGATCCATATGGACAGAGACCTGGTCGAGAATTTTTATTTTAAAAGAACTTATTCAACAGGGACTTGTACGAGACTCTTAAAAGACTATTTTCTTATTTGAAAAATTTACTTTATCTCAAGACCCGTTCCAAAGGATCTGTATGGAATGGATACGGAACCGTAAAGATAGGACCAATCTTTTTATCCTATCTTTTAAACCGCAGAGGGCTCAGAGAATTTTTG
>DFBT01000053.1 GCA_002366725.1 Caldifarciminota bacterium UBA3073 | reverse complement strand
TAGGCAGGGCAGTCAGGAATCAAAATTCAAAAATTCTCAGAGCCCTCTGCGTACTCTGCGGTTTGAAAGATGGGATAAAAAGATTGGTCCTATCTTTGCGGTTCCGTATCCATTCCATACAGATCCTTTGGAACGGGTCTTGAGATAAAGTAAATTTTCAAATAAGAAAATAGTCTTTTAAGAGTCTCGTACAAGTCCCTGTTAAATAAGTTCTTTTAAAATAAAAAAAATCTCGACCAGGTCTCTGTCCATATGGATCTTGAGATAGATAAGAGGTCATTCACCCCGTTAGATAGTAAACATCTAACGGGGCAGGGAGGGGAGGGATGAAAATCTCCTGCGATTCTTTATTATTCTTTAATCCTCTGTGTTCCCTGCCTACCGGCAGGCAGGTCTGTGGTTATGTTTTTGACAATACCATATTTTACGAAAGGGAGGTCTTATGAAGAGATGGCTTGCACTGGCTATAGTATTTATCCTCGTGGGCTGCGCACGGGAGGATTGGGTGGCAAAGGTCGGGAATACCATCATAAGGAAAGAGGATGTCGCCAACAGAGTGGCGCGGGGTATGTCCAGGGAAGATGCACTTAACGAACTGGTAGGCGAGGCATTAATGTATGAAGACGCGCTGGATAAGGGCTATCTGGAACTTGTGGGGGATGAAATAGAAAAGGGTGAAAAAGGGGTGACCGTGCGGGAGTTGTACAAAAAGGTTGTGATAAATAGAATTCGCGTACACCCATATATGATAAAGAGATACTGGAATAAATCAAACAAGGAAGTGAAGGCAAAAATGATATCTGTAAAAGAGAAAGAGAAGGCAGAGGAGATATATAGAAGACTTCTCAAAAGAGAGGATTTTGGAGAGATAGCCGGGAAAGAATCGGAAGATAAAAAAACCTCAAAAATGAACGGAGATATCGGATGGGTCCAGTATACAGCGAGGATAGAACCCAATTTGAAAGAGGTAATCTTCTCACTCGGGAAGGGCAAAATCTCGTCTCCATTCATATCCGGAGGAAACTGGGTGATCATAAAGGTAGAAGATATAAAATACAAAGAGGGAGCGAAATTAGATAAAAAAACAAAGGAAAAGATAGAGGGTATCCTTAAAAAAGAAGTGGAAAGAAGCCTTTCAATAGCATTCCCGGAACACCTCAGGAAACTCGCCAATATAAAATTCAACGAAGATGTAGTTAACACGCTTGCAAAATCAACGGGCCGGTCTGGATTGCCAGATATCTCATCCTGTGGGGCTGGCAGCATCGTCCTCACATCAAGGGCTGGGAATATCACTGCAGACGAATTCATAAAAATTGCGGAGCAGAGAAGAAGACCCCCGCTCAACGATCCCGAAAATATAAAAAACTTCCTTGCCAATTACCTCGTGTACGAGGTATTACTTCCCATAGAGGCGAGAAGACACGGGATAGATAAAAATCCCGAAGTGGCGAGAAACATGGAACGGATGAAGATGGATGCCGTAGTCAAGCAGTACCATCGGAATGAAATAGACACAAGGATTGTGGAGCCCGAAGACGCCGAGACAGAGGCATACTACAAGAATAACATAGAAAAATTCAAGCAGAAGGCGAGAGCAAAGGTAAAGGTTATAGAATGCAAAACGGAAAAAGAGGCAAAGAGAGCAAGGGAGAGAATAAAGGGAGGCGAAGATTTTGCGAAGGTGGCAAAGGAGGTATCCATTCATCCATCAAAGACGAGGGGCGGCAATCTGGGATGGATAAGCAAAGGACAGTATAAGGAACTTGGACGGAAGGTATTCTCCGCTCGTCTGAACAAACTCACTGCTCCGTTGCGTATATCTTCTGGATGGTGCATAATACTTGTCGAAGACCGAAAAGAGGCGCTAACAAAACCGTTGGGTGAAGTAAGAAAATGGATAATTAAAGAACTAATGGATGAACAGAGAAAGGAAATAACCAAAAATTTAATGGAGGAGTTAAAGGGCAAAATCCCCGTAGAGCTGAAAGAACAAGCTTCATAAAATTTCTAAATTGTGGGTATGATTTATTTAACCCGGGGGTCTCGTGAAAAAAATACTACCATTGCTCCCTTTCCTTTTCTTACTCCTTATTGGTTGTGAGAAGGAAAAGGGGACCGTCATAGCCAAGGTCGGCAAGTCCACCCTTACACTCGAAAAATTGAATTCGGCGATACCGCCGGAATATCTGGCAAAAATCACACCCGGGGACAAAAGCCAACTCGCTGAGAACTGGATAAGCACAGAACTTGTATATGAAAAAGCGGTAGAAGAAGGCGCGTTAAAAGAACCTGAAGTATCGGAACAGATTGAACAACTGAAGAAACAGATTGTTATAAACTACTGGCTATCCAAATATGCCCGCGACAGGATATTTGTGAGTGAGGGAGGTTTAAGAGACGACTACGAAATGAACAGGGAGAGATACGATAACGAGATAAAGGTGGCGCATATAGTAACTGCAACGGAGGCAGCTGCGATAGAAGTGAAAAAGAGACTAAGTGACGGTGAGAATTTTGGGAAACTTGCGGGAGAATACTCGATAGACCCATCCGGCAAAAAGGGGGGTGTTCTCGGTTATATAAAACTGGGTGACACCGAACTACCGCAGTTTGAGGCGGCAGCATTCTCACTCAAGAAGGTAGGCGATATATCTGGAATTGTACAGACAGCTCAGGGATTCCATATAATAAAACTTCTTAAAAGGAGAAAGATAAAAAATCCGCCAACATTTGCAGATGTAAAAGAAAGTATAAGAAACAAACTACTCAGGCAAAAACAGACGGCTCTCCTTGACAGCCTTGTCGGGCAACTGAGAGAGGAAATTCCCGTGGAGACCCACTATGAACTAATAAAATAATCCCAGACGCCTTAACCACACCCCGCCCTTGGCGGGGTAGGGATACACACTAATAGAATTACAAAATCTTCCTCGGATAATTTCTTGTCCATACGGATCTTGAGATGGTTTCTTAACGCATAATTTGGAATATATGAACAAATACCTACTAATACTCATCATTCCCACCATTCTGTTCGCCAAACTTGACAGGATTGTGGGGGTGGTGGATAAAGAGGCAATTACACTTGGCGAGGTGGATGAAAAAATATTATTATCTGGACTTCCCACTACGCAGGAAACAAGAAAACAGATGCTGGAGAGCATCATCCAGACAAAACTTCTCGTTATTGCGGCAGAGAAGGAGACGCTCTCCGTAAGTGATGAGGATATTGAAGACGCATTACAAAATGCGATAAACTCCATGAGGGAGAATTTCGCTTCCCGGGAATCCTTCTATTCTGAACTTGAAAGGCTTGGCTTAACCGAAGAAACTCTAAAAGACTATTACAGAAACGATATAAGGGGCAATTTACTTATACGGGCACTCATACAAAAGAAATTTGGGAATCTATCCGTGTCCGACATAGAGGCGCTTCACTTTTACAATACCTATCCCGATTCAATACCCGATGTTCCCACTACTGCAAAGTATATGGGCATGTTCATACCAATAATACCCGAAGAGAAGACACTGAGAAAAAAAGAAGAACTTATAGAAGGTATTAAAGAGAAACTCCTCGGCGGCGAAGATTTTGGAAAACTTGCGGATATGTATTCAGAGGACCCCACCACAAAAAGGAATGGGGGGAAACTCGGGGTTATGAATATAGACGACCTAGACCCTGGATTTAGACAAGAGGTTGAGAACATGGATGTCGGGGATATCAAAGTGGTCCAAACGAGAGAAGCCGTCCATCTTCTACGGTGCGATATGAGAATGGGAAACCGCATATCTATGAGGGATATAGTCATAAAACTCACACCCACAAAAGAGGACACATCAAGTGCCATCTTCCTTGCATCGACTATCAAAGATTCCATTGAGAATGGAGAAATTCCACGAGAAGGCGATAGAACGGTGGTTATTTCCAACGGCAATGAATATCTATCCCTTCCTCCCCTCTTCGAGAAACTCCCCCGGGGAGAGACCCGGATAATAGAAACTGCCGATGGGATCTATGTAATGAAAATTCTCGATAAAAGGGAATCAAGGCGTCCGACCTTTGAAGAAGTGAAAGAGAATTTGAAGGTACATTTATCCCAGAGAAAGACCGGGGAGAAACTCAAATCTTTCCTCTCAAAACTTGAGGAGGAAATATTCGTGGAGGGGAGGCTGTGAATAAACTCTTGCCCTATATATTTCTCCTCTGCCTTTTTCTCTCCTGTAAGGAGAAGAAAACTCTAATATATGTTGGCGGGATACCCCTGCAAATTCAGGTAGCGGACTCCCCCGGAGAAAGGGAAAGGGGATTGTCGGGGAGGAAAAAGATAGACGGCGGCATGCTCTTTGTGTTCGAAGAGGAGGGAATACACCCGTTCTGGATGAAAGATACATATATCCCACTCTCTATTGCCTTCATAGACAGAGATGGAGTAATAGTCTCCATTCGACATATGGAGCCCCTGTATGAAAATAGGTTATATGTTCCCCCAAAACCAATCCTCTATACACTTGAGGTGGAAATGGGTTGGTACGAAAAGAACGGTGTGAATGTGGGCGACTCGGTGACCGTCCGGAGGTGATTTTCCTTACCTGCTTCTGATGCAGAGGATCAAACCCACGATTCCCAGCACGATATTTGGAAACCACATAGACAGCCAGGCGGGTACCATACACCTATCTCCGAGTTCCTCACCACCTATAAGACATACATAGTAGAAGATAAAAAAGATGAGTGAAAGACCGAACCCCCCCGTTGCTCCTCCCTTTCTCACCTTCATTGCAAGTGGTGCACCCATCAGGATGAAAACTACACAGGAAACGGGAATTGAAAATTTTTTGTGGCATTCAACCAAAAGCCTCGCAATTTCCCTGTTCTGTGAGGGATTCACCGGATTCTTAGCCAGGACATCCTTAATGCGCTCTCTCAGTGACCTCACAGAAAGTTCTCTGTCTCCCCTGTATGTCCTTTCCTTTCTTATAAATGCGGTATCCAGGGGGAGTGCTATCGTGTGTTGGGTAAACTCTATTTTTCTGTACTTGCTCACATCCAGGGGATCTATTTCGTGAATCTCGCCGCGAAAGAGATTAATATATACGAGGTCACCCTCGCTTTCCACAAACCCCTCCCTTGACAGTATCGTCCTCCCGGTGGACTTTTCATTTATCGTAATATCGTAAATCCTGGAGGTCTTGTGGTCGATGTCTCTTACGAGTATATCATAATCTTCAAAATCACGGATTAAAACCATTGCCTGTAGCCTGAACGCCGGTTTTTTTTGAGATATATCTATAGTGAGATTCTTGAGCCTGTGATTTGCGTCTGGCAGGATACGATCATTGAACCAAACCATACCCACCGCTATGAGAGAGGCAACGGCGAGCGGTGGTATCATAAGTGCAAGCGGATTTCTCCCCGCCGCCCTTATTGCAACAGTTTCGAAATCCGCCGATAGTCTTCCGAATGCCATCAGGACCGCCACGAGAACAGCCATGGGTACTGTAAGCGCAATTATAGATGGGAGCGACAGCCACAGCATATTCAGAACCAGCCCACCCGGAATCCCCTTTCCCACGATATCCCATATCACTACGAAGAGTTTATTCATTATGAGGATAAATGTGAGAAAGACAAGACCCATAAAAAACGGGACAATATGTTCCCTCAGTATGTAGCGAACGAGAAGCATAAGGAAGGATAACCAATAATAATTTGTGAACGGGATTAAAATATAATGTATTCCGTGGAAACTGCACAGGGAGGGGCGGGAATAGAATGCCTCTATACGTTGTTGAGTATATGCCCCAATTTGGTCTTCTTGGTATAAAGGTATCTGCGATTTAACCTGTTCGGAGAAACCTCAATTGGAATCCTTTTAACTATCTTCAGACCATACCCTTCAAGTCCTATGATCTTCTTTGGATTGTTAGTTAAAACCCTTATTGTGGAAAGGCCAAGGTCAGCAAGTATCTGTGCACCTATACCATAGTCTCTCAAATCTGGCGGGAATCCGAGTGCCTCATTTGCCTCTACCGTATCAAGTCCTTTATCCTGTAGTGCATAGGCTCTAAGTTTATTGAAAAGTCCTATTCCCCTTCCCTCTTGCCTCATATAAACAAATACACCTCTTTCCTCTTTGTTTATCATCTTCAGTGCCATCGCAAGTTGCTCGCCACAGTCACAGCGCAATGAACCAAAGACATCACCGGTGAGACACTGTGAATGAACCCTCACAAGAACATTCTTCTCTCCCCTAACTTCACCCTTTACAAGTGCGATATGGTGGTCTCTTTCTATTATAGACTCATACACATAGAGATTAAACTCTCCGTATTTGGTTGGCAGTTCTGTATCAACCACACACTCAACCAGTTTTTCCCTTCTCATCCTATACTCTATCAGATCCTTCACGGTGACAAGGGCAAGGCCGAACTTTTTCTTTATCTGAATGAGTCTCGGCAACCTCGCCATACTCCCATCTTCGTCCATAATCTCACATAGAACACCGGCGGGATAGAGCCCGGCAAGCCTCGCAATATCACAGGATGCCTCTGTATGTCCCGCCCTGCGAAGTACCCCCCCTTGCGTGTAGGCGAGGGGAAATATGTGGCCCGGTCTCACGAGATCGGAGGGTTTTGTTCTCTCCTCAAGAAGTGTTTTTATCGTGCGGGCTCGATCGTATGCGGATATACCCGTTGAGGTACCCTCCCTTGCATCAACTGAAACCATAAATGGAGTCCCCATCTTCGATGTGTTATCCCTCACCATATCTGGAATATCCAGTAATGAGAGCCTTCTCCTGGGCAGTGCTGTGCAGATGAGTCCCCTCCCCTCCCTCGCCATAAAATTGATGGTCTGGGGAGTAATCTTCTCCGCGGCACTGACGAAATCTCCCTCGTTCTCCCTGTTCTCGTCGTCCACCACGATTATGATCTCTCCCTTTTTTATCGCCTCTATTGCCTCCTCTATCGCACTAAACCCGCTCATATTTCTCCCTTCAGGATGACCGAATGTTCACCCAAGAGTTTCCTTATCTTGGACAGTGTTGCTCTTCTCGGTGAAATCTTCAGGGTTTTACACCTGGCTACGGTATATTTCCCATTTTCCTCCATTCTCAAAAATACCTCCTTGTCCCCGGGTGAATCCTCGAGGATCGCCTTGAGACTTTTCAGCGTTTCTTCTGTTAGTCCAATCAAATTGAGACTTACTTCCACACTCCTTACAAATTCCTTTCTCACCTTGGATAGCGAAATAATTTTATTTACCTTTATATTCTTATTTTCTCTGAACAACCCTATCTTTCCCTTTACGAGAACGGGCGAATCCTTCTCGGGAATCTGAACAATGAGGTCATCGCCAAAGACCGTTGCGTCAAATACACCCTCAAGGTCTTCAAGCGCGAGGATAACGAGAGGATCGCCGCTCTTACTCCGCCTTCTCCTTCTTTTCGTAACCACCCCCGAAAGAACCACCTCATTGCCAACCGGCAATGCGGCGAGTGACGATGAGGTTGCAGTTGTAAATGCGGCGAGTTCGTCGGAATATCTGTCCAATGGGTGTCCCGAAAGGTAAAATCCGAGGGAATCCTTTTCAAAGGAAAGACGTTCAGTGGACGAAAATGGCTCCTTCCCTTTGGAGGTAGAATCTACCTTAAACAGTGATGCCTGGCCAAGCCTGCCCTGTCTCCTCTGGATGGTCCTGAGTATTGAGAGTAAGCCCTCCCTATCTTCATTGATCTCGTCAAAGGTTCCCGCCTTTATGAGACTTTCTATGGCACGCTTGTTTACGGTCCGCGAATCTACCCTGTTTAAAAAGTCCAAGAAGGTCTTAAACTCGCCCCTCTTACGTGCGGAGAGAACCGCCATACAGGCATTTTCTCCAACATTCTTCACGGCACATAACCCAAATCTTATACCGCTTCCCTCGGGTAAAAACTCGTAGAAACTCTTATTTATATCGGGAAAATATATATCAATCTTTAAGGCTCTTACTTCCTTTACGAACTCGGCAACCTTCTCCGAGGAAGAGGACTCATTTGTGAGGGTTGCCGATAGAAATTCCTGCGGATAGTGTGCCTTCAGAAAGGCAGTTCTATAGGATATAAGGGCATAACCTGCAGAATGAGACTTGGTGAATCCGTAGCCGGCGAATGGAACGATGAGTTCGAATAGCCTGTTTGCTGTTTCTTCGGAATACTTTCTCTGCAGCGCCCCGTCCACAAATGCCTTTTTCTTCTCGGCCATAACCTCCGGCAACTTCTTGCCCATAGCTCTTCTCAGGATATCTGCCTCTCCCAGCGAAAATCCCGAAACCACCGCTGCTATTTGCATTACCTGTTCCTGATACAGTATAATCCCATATGTCTCCTTTAGAATTCGTTCAAGGCTCTCGTGGATATAGTCTACCGCTTCTTTTCCATGTTTTCTCCTTATAAAACTATCTTTCGTGAGCCCACCGAGTGGACCGGGTCTGTAGAGTGCAAGAAGAGCCATTATATCTGTGAAAGAGTCCGGTTTTATCTTTCTCAAAATATCCTTCATTCCCTCGGACTCCAGCTGGAATACACCATTCGTCATACCCTTCGACAGGAGGTTAAAAGTCTTCTTATCATCGAGGGGGATGTTCTCTATATCGATCTCCTTATTTTCATTCCTCAGGAGTTCTGCCGTGTCATTTATAATCGTGAGTGTGCGAAGCCCGAGTATATCTATCTTTAGAAGTCCAAGTGCATCTATAGCCTTCATGGGATACTGAGTGACCAGAGACCCGTCCGGCATACGATAAAGTGGAACAAATTCAGTAATCTCATGTGGGGCAACCACTATACCCGCAGCATGTACGGATGCGTGTCTTGTAATTCCCTCAAGTCTCATAGCCAGGGAGATGAGTTTCTCATATTCTTTCCTCTCATCTATTATAGCTCTGAATTCCGGCATCTCGTAAGCCTCCTTGAGGCCCACTCCAAATGGTATCGCCTTCGCAATTCTGTCTACCTCGGGAAGTGAAATCTTTAGCACCCTGCCGACATCTCTGATGGCTGCCCTTGCTGCCATCGTCCCAAATGTGATGATCTGCGAGACATTTTCTTCCCCGTATCTCTCCTTTATATAGGATATGACCTCCTCCCTCCTCGTATCAGAGAAATCTATATCCACATCGGGCATCGCCGCTCTCTCGGGATTCAGAAATCTTTCAAATACGAGAGCATATTTCAGCGGGTCGATCTCGGTAACCCCGAGCGCATATAACACGAGGCTTCCCACCGCTGACCCACGACCGGGACCAATGGGTATATTGTTTTTTCGAGCAAAATTAACGAGGTCCGTAATTATGAGAAAGTAGCCCGAAAGTCCGCGTTTCTTGATGACATCGAACTCGTGATTGAACCTCTTTTCTATTTTCTCATCTATGTGGACATACTTTGCTTCCAATCCCTCCCTCGCAAGTTTTTCAAGATACTCATCATTGGATAAAAATCCCTCCGGCACATCATAATGGGGAAGTTGAACCTTTATTTCATCGAGGTGTAAGTCGAGATTACATCTATCCGCGACTTCGAGCGTATTCCTAACTGCCTCTGGATGATCCGAGAAGAGTTGTTCCATCTCTTCGGGCGAGCGGAAGTACAACTCGTTTGACCCGAATCGCATTCTATTCTTATCATCGACATCCTTTCCCGTCTGGAGGCAGAGTAGAATATCGTGTGCCTCACTGTCATCCTCACTTATATAATGACAATCGTTGGTCGCCACACAGGGAACGCCAAGTTCCTCTGATAGGTCGAGAAGACCACCGTTCACAATTTCGTTCTCTTTCAGTCCCAACCTCATCAGTTCCAGGTAAAAATTCTCCTTTCCAAATATATCGAGATATTCCAGCAATGCCCCCTTTGCCGCTTCATGGTTGCCACGGAGTATATGATATGCTATCTCGCCCCTGGTACAGGCGGACATACCTATGAGTCCATCACCATACTCCCTCAACACCTCCTTGTCTATTCTCGGCTTATAGTAGAAACCCTCTTTGTATCCTATCGTAGAAAGTTTTATGAGGTTCTTATATCCCCTATCATTTCTCACAAGAAGAATAAGGTGATAGTAGGTCTCTTTTCCTCCCCTGTCAAATCTCGATTTGGGGGCAAGGTATACCTCTTCTCCTATAATGGGCTTGATAGCCGCGTGCATGAGTTTCCTGTAGAACTCTATACACCCGCACATGTTCCCGTGATCCGTTATGGCGAGTGCGGGGAGTTTGTACCTCGACGCAACCTCCACCAAATCGTCGATCTTGCAGGCTCCATCGAGAAAGCTATACTCAGTATGGAGATGAAGGTGAACGAAATTTGCGTGTGGCATGGTAGTTTATCCCAAATTATGCGTTAAGAAACCATCTCAAGATCCGTATGGACAAGATTACACCTGCCTACCGGCAGGCAGGCGAGATTATCACCTGCCTACCGCAGGCAGGCAAGATATTTAAAAATAAAGAACTTATGCACAGCATCCGTATGGACAATAATTAAATAAGAACCATCTTTTCACCCAAAGGGTGAAAACCCGCAATCTAAATAATTCTTATATGATCTGTGCTTATCC
>DFBT01000039.1:8199-12954 GCA_002366725.1 Caldifarciminota bacterium UBA3073 | reverse complement strand
ACTCCGAGGGGAAACCAAATGAGACACCTTGTTGAGTATTTAAATAGACATAAGTGTCTTCTTCATATTGAGATGTATGTGTAGATAAATAAGCACTCGTGCTCAATAAGTTGTCTAACCTCACCCCGGCAGTCCAACTTCCCTCAAGAGCCCCCAAGCTCAATGGTTCAAAGACGGGTGCGAGTATCAGGATGCTCAGCAAAATACCCATAATACCTCCTTTTTTTCCAGTTTTACTATACACGAGATTCAACTACTATTATTATATGACAAAAAAAGAGTTTTGTCAAGTTTTTTGTGTATTTTCTGACCTCCCCTTTTTTGCTTGACTTTTCCTCCATTTTCTGGTATAATGTTTAAAAAGGATGGTGAACCGTTCCTTTCTATAATTCAACCATTATGCGCAGTACGCCCCTTTATACAGAGACTTGATAACAAAACTCATAAGAGGTATCCTGTCGGAAGAGGGCGATGATTATACCTTTTACCCTTCCACGGGAGAAGATTTAAGAGTAAATGAAGAGACTGGATTGTATATACACATTCCCTTTTGTAAAAGTATGTGCCCCTATTGTCCTTATTATAAGGTTTTTTATGACGAAGAGTTATCTCAAAGATACAAATCCGCTCTTATTTTGGAAATAAAAAGATGTTGTGAGGAAATCGGTAGCAATAGACTTACTTCTCTTTATATCGGTGGAGGCACACCCGCGGTAGAAACATGGGTATTACAAAAACTTAAACCAACGAGATCATTGAGAATCTGAGATTTTTGTGAAGGTGTTTGGGAGAAAGAAAAAAACTTGACAATCTGCCTTTTATATAGTATAATAATGCTTCATCTGATTACCGATTACCGATTACTTATTACCTGATTATCCACAGGTCACAGACTCGTATGAGATCCGTATGGACCGATCACCATTTTTTACTGGGTCTCTCCATTATGGTCGACTCAAACAAATTTCCGGACCGTCCCGGTGTATACATAATGAAGGATAAGTCGGGAAGGGTGATATATGTGGGCAAGGCGCTCTCACTTAGAAAGAGGGTTCGTTCATATTCTACAGATAATACCCATCCAAAGACACGAGCTCTTGTATCCCACATAGATAGTATAGACTATATCGTAACGGATTCTGAGCGGGAAGCACTCCTGCTCGAAGCAAATCTCATAAAACTGCATTTACCGAGATACAACATACGCCTCAAGGATGACAAGAAGTATCCCTATATAAAGGTCACCCTCAAGGAGGATTTTCCCACCGTCATACCGACGAGGGACCTCGGAGACCAAAATGCGGTATACTTCGGTCCCTACACAAATGCAAAGAAGATGCGAAGGGCGCTGAAGTCCGCCACAAAGGCTTTCCCCGTGAGAATATGTAGGAGGATGCCAGGGAAGGCGTGCGCATTGTATTATATGGGAAGGTGTCCAGCGCCCTGTGAGGGTAAGATAGAAAAGGGAGCGTACAGAAAATTGGTTCGGGAGATGATAGACTTCCTGTCGGGCAAGAGCGACAAGATAGAAAAGAATCTCAAAAGGGAACTTGAACTATATAAGGACAACATGGAGTTTGAAAAGGCAATAGTGATCAGGGACAGACTCAGGGCACTGGATGAGATAAAGAAAAAACAGAGGATGGTTTTAAAAACCAACAAGAACCTCGATGTGCTCGGCTTGACAAGCAGAAAAAGGACTGCGGTTGTGGCGGTATTAAAAATAAGGGAAGGAAGAATGATGGGGATAGAGCACTATACACTCAATATCGGGTGGGGAGACTCCGATGAGGAGATAATCGATACCTTTCTCGTGCAATACTACAAGGATACCTTCTATGTACCGGATGAGGTTATCCTGCCCGCGCTGGGCAAGAAGAAGCTTTTAGAGAATTGGATAAGAAATAAGGCGGGAAGAAAGGTACAAATAAAGGTCCCGAAAAGGGGTGACAGACTTTCACTCGTGAAGCTCGCCACAGAGAACGCCGTACTTCACATAGAAGAGGAAACACCCGAAAGAATTTCCCACTCCCTCACCGAACTCCAAAAATATCTGCACCTTAAAAGACCCCCCGGTCTCATAGAGGCATTTGACATATCAAATATCTTCGGTAAATATGCGGTCGGTTCGAAGGTCGCAATAAAGGACGGGAGAAGAGACAAATCACTCTATAGAAGATTCAGAATAAGAAGGGTGAGCGGCATCGACGACCCAAAGATGATGGAAGAAGTTATAGAGAGAAGGTTTAAAATGTCCAATAAGACTCCCGACCTGGTCATAGTCGACGGTGGAATCGCACAGATAAGAAGCGCCCATCGTGCTATAGAGAACATACTCGGTAAACAGATTCCAGTATTCGGGCTCGCAAAGAGGTTTGAGGAGTTCTTTACAATAGACGGAATGATAATAAGCATCCCAAAATCTTCATCCGCATTGAAGTTGTTGCAGCGAATTAGAGACGAGGCTCACAGGTTTGCAATAGAATATCACAGAAAACTTCGAGATAGAACGGGTTCTATACTTGACGAAATCGAGGGCATTGGTAGAAAGAGAAGAGAACTCCTGCTCAAACATTTCGGCTCTCTCGAGAGACTGAAAAGGGCGGGTCGTGATGAGATAGAGAGTGTCCCGGGAGTGGGAAAGCTATATTCGGAGAGGGTATACGAGTTCCTGAGAGAGGTCGGGAGAGACTAAATTGTCAATTTTCAATTGTCAATCGTCAATTTTTTATGAAAGGGCATCTCATAGGCGTCTGTGGTGGCGCCACGATAACAGAGAAGACAGCCGAACTTGCCCTTCAAGTCGGTAGGGAAATCGCAAAGCGGGATGCAATACTGGTGTGCGGTGGACTGTCCGGCGTAATGAAATACGCCGCAAAAGGTGCAAAGGAAGAGGGAGGAATCACCATAGGCATACTGCCGGGCAACTCAAGGGATACGGCAAATCCCTACATAGACATACCCATTGTAACGGGCATGGGCGTATCGAGAAATGTTATATTGGTTAAGACATCCGAATGTATAATAGCAATAGACGGGAAATACGGAACACTATCTGAAATAGCCATAGCGCTCTCCTTCTATATCCCCGTCATAGGACTTGCCACATGGGATGTGGACGAGAGGATCATCAGGGCAGAAACTTCGAAAGAGGCGGTGGAACTCGCGTTACGAGCAGTCGGTAAATCGTAAATCGTNNAATCGTAAATAGTCAATCGTCAATTGTCAATTTGCATACTATGTGGATCGACCTGCACATACATACAACATTTTCTGATGGGACACTGACACCGGATGAGGTCATTGCGACCGCAAAGAAGTCAGGGCTTTGTGCCATCGCGTTTACAGACCACGATAGTGTGGACGCACTCGATAACTACACGGACTCCCTGGGGTTAGAGATCATTCCCGGCACCGAACTTTCCGCCAGAGAAGAAGATAAAAGCGTTCATGTACTTGGATATTTCATAGACCGTAAGAATGAAGACCTTAACGGTTTCATACGGACTTTGAAAAAGGCAAGGGTCTCACGGGGCGAGAGAATGGTAGAGAAATTAAACGATTTCGGAATAGACATAACCATGGATGAAGTGAGAGAAAATGTGACTGGAGAGATACTTGGAAGACCTCATATCGCCAGAGTACTTTTAAATAAAGGGGTTGTAAATAATCTGCAAGAGGCTTTCTCTATATATATTGGCAATGATAAACCCTGTTATGTTCCAAAGCCAAATATAGGGGTAAGTCAGGTGGTGAAGGTAATAAAAAAAGCGGGTGGAATTCCAGTCCTTGCACACCCAATATATCTGGGAAATGACAGACTCATCTTTAAATTTATCGATGAGGGGATAGAGGGGTTGGAGGTGTGGTATCCAGCACACGGAGAGAGTGATATAGAAAGATATCTTAAAATCGCCCGGGAGAAAAACCTGATCGTAACGGGTGGATCGGACTCACACGGCAACCTCGGCTCTTATACAAGAATAGGAGATTTCAAGGTTGATTACAAGGTTCTCGTGAAGATGAAATTGAGATCGTGATAACATTTGGACATATGGGAAAATTACTCATACTAGGGGGAATAGTTCTTATCGGCGTTGGCCTTTTTCTCTTTCTCTTTGGAAAGGTTCCCTGGATCGGGAAATTACCCGGGGATATCTACATAAAAAAGGAACACTTTACATTTTATTTTCCTCTAACTACCTGCATCCTCATAAGTGTAGTCCTCTCCGCTTTCTTCCTCATCTTTAGAAGGTAAATACCAAAGCAAGGCTTTTCCCTCTTACGAAAGATAAAAGAGGTTTTTTCCTTGACTTTTTAATAAACTTATGTTATAATTTTGCACGGGTATCTCGGCATTTAAGTGACGACGGTGCGGTGTCCCCACCTATTTCCACAAGGGGGCAGTCTGCAACCCAGCACCTTCTCAGGCGGCGTAGCCAAGGGGTAAGGCGGTGGTCTGCAAAACCACTATACAGCGGTTCAAATCCGCTCGCCGCCTCCAAAAACTGTGGGACGACTCCGACCCACAGAGATGAACCAAAGTGTAAACCTGCCTGCCCATACGGGTCCGTAGGGACCGGCAGGCAGGTATCAAAATTACATACCATAGTGGAATTAAATATCAAAAATTAGACGTTGTCCCAAAGTGTTGTGATGAAAATTATCAGATTATATGATGAGTGTAAAAGTCCTCAGTTATGAACCTATGACTTAGCATGTTGTCTTTACTCTTCATTTCTTTTGCATGCCCAA
>DFBT01000039.1:0-8144 GCA_002366725.1 Caldifarciminota bacterium UBA3073 | reverse complement strand
AACACTTTGGGACATTCCCAAAAAATTAAAAATCAAAAATATCACCGCCGTTGGCGGGATCCCGCTATGGCGGGACATATTAAAATGCAAAAATGGCTTTGATTCACGATATATCGGGAGTCTACAACTCGTATTTGATTTTTGATTTGTCATTTTGCAAGGAGGCCATATGAAAAAGGTATATCTCATGACTCCGGGACCAACACCCGTGCCCGATGATGTAAGACTTGCAGAGGCAAAACCCATAATACACCATCGAACACCGGAATTCGTGGAGATATACGAGAGGGTAAGTGAAGACCTAAAGCTCGTATTCAAGACCCGGAATGTGGTCCTTACATTCCTCTCATCGGGAACGGGAGCGATGGAGGGCGCAGTTGCGAATACGCTCTCACCCGGCGACAGGGCGTTATGCATAACGGGTGGAAAGTTCGGAGAAAGGTGGAGTGAGATATGTCGGGCTTACGGCATAGAGGTCGTATCACTAAATGTTGATTGGGGAGATTACGCACGACCCGAGCAAGTGAGACAACTCCTCGGCCAGTATCCCGACATAAAGGCTGTTTTTACGGCTCTGTGTGAGACATCCACGGGAACATTATTTCCAATAAAAGAGTACGGAGAAATCGTGAGGAGAAGGGAAAACACGCTTCTCATTGTAGATGCGGTATCGGGACTCGGTGCATGTGATTTGCGTACGGATGAGTGGGCAGTTGATATCTGCGTTTCGGGCTCTCAGAAAGGAATTATGCTACCCCCGGGACTTGCATTTGCTTCCGTGTCGGATAAGGCGTGGAAATTCACCGAAACTTCAACATGCCCAAAATATTACTTTGACTTTAAAAAGGCAAATAAGGCGCTTGAGAAGAGGTCTCCAACTGCATATACACCGGGGGTATCTCTCGTGGTAGCCCTGGATAAGGCACTATCCATGTTAAAGGGAGAAGGGATAGATAATGTGCTTGAAAGACACGCAAAACTTGCCCGGGCGACGAGAGAGGGAGTTAAGGCACTTGGGCTGACACTATTTTCGAAGAACCCAGCCAACGCTGTAACTGCAATAGATATCCCCCCGGGTATAGATGGTAGTGCACTTAAGAATACACTCGATAAGAAATACGGCGTTAAGGTTGCGGGTGGGCAAGCACATCTCAAGGGAAAGATTATCCGTATAGCCCACCTCGGGTACATGGGACAGTTCGATGTTATAACTGCCTTATCCGCACTTGAACTCTCACTCAAGGACCTCGGATATGGAGTTATTCTTGGAAAGGGTGTTGCAAGGGCAATGGAAATATTAAAGTAAAAACATCAACATTGGAGGGTTTATGAAGGTACTTCTCGCCGACCCAATAGCCAAAACCGCAATAACCAACCTTGAGGAATGCGGAGTAGAGGTCGATGACCTTTCCTCTCTTCCGAAGGAGGAGCTGATTCATAAAGTCAGGGAATATGATTGTATGGTTGTGAGGTCTGCAACAAAGGTGAGAAAGGAGATGATAGACAACATGGACAAGATGAAACTCATCATAAGGGGCGGTGTCGGAATAGATAACATAGATGTCTCCTATGCGGAAGAGAAGGGTATAAAGGTCATGAACACCCCCGCTGCATCGTCCATATCGGTTGCAGAAATTGTGTTCGCCCACATGCTTGCCCTCTCAAGACACATTGTGAAAGGCACCGTGGGAATTAAAGAGGGAAAATGGGAGAAAAAGGTATTGAAGGGAGTGGAACTATTCGGCAAAACACTCGGTATCATAGGACTCGGGAGAATCGGAAAAGAACTCGCAAAGAGGGGAAAGGCGCTCGGCATGAAGGTTATCGCATATGACCCCTATGTCGAGGTTGAAGGGGTGGATATGGTGGGCCTCGATGAACTCCTGCGGGATTCTGATTACATATCCGTTCACACACCACTTACCGACAAAACCAAACACCTCATCGGGAGGAACGAACTTAAAAAAATGAAAAAGGGTGCGATACTCGTGAATTGTGCGAGGGGCGGTATCGTGGATGAGAATGCACTGATCGAGGCACTAAGGGAGGGTGAAATTGCGGGTGTGGGATTGGATGTGTATGAGGTTGAACCACCAAAGGTCTCAGAACTTATGGGGTTTTCGAATGTTACATTCACTCCCCATATCGGTGCATCAACCAAGCAGGCACAGGAGAGGATAGCAGAAGAGGTGGTAAAGATAATAAAGAACGAACTACAATGAGTAAAATGGCGAGGAGGGAAGAGGAGTGAGGGGTATCCCCCGTTTCTCATCTCCCTTCCCTCCTCCCATTATTCACGGTCTGGGTATCTTCAATTTCCAGTTGGGATAGATGAGGTTGGGATTTTTTATAATATCCTTATTGGCTTTGTAGATATCCTTCCATCTGATATAATTGCCCTTTCCGTAAACTTTAGGATACTCCGCGAGCTTGCAAAGCCAATCCCCAGACTTCACGATGTATATATCGAATGCTTTCTCTTCCTTCTTGGATTTCAGCTCTGCCTCAATATCTGCTATCGCCCCATCCAGTTCAGTTAAACTTGCCTTAAGAGATTCTATTTTTACCTGTTCCTCGTTTGCCTTTGCATTTGCCTCTGCCTCTCTTGCCTCGTAAGCGGTTATCAATTCAATGGCTTCCTCTTCCGTGTATTTCTCTTCCTGGGCAAGTAGAGGTATGGCAATCAGCAAAATGGCTATTACAATTGTTACAGTTCTCTTCATACTTACCTCCCATATCTATTCTTTTGGAGTTGGTTTCTCCAACTCCTGTAACTGTTTCTGCAGGTCTCCCAATGTCGCCTGCTTTCGAGCAAGTTCTTCCTCGAGCTTTATCCTCTGTGCCTCAAGGTTCTTTGCCCGTGTCTCCGCCGATTGGCAGGCCATCTTCGCCTCGGATAGGCGGTCCAAAGTCTCTCGGGACGCCCCCTTGGGTCCGCATCCGAAGAGAAAAAACACTATACCCACAACAGAGAGCCATCTCATCATGCTCACCTCCTTTTTTAGCCACAGGTTTCAAGCCACTGATTTCACTGATTGTGCGGATTTCCTTCCTAATCAGTATAATTTGTGGCTTTATTTCTAAATAACTTCACCCAATGAGATTAAACAGAATCCCTTATGAGATTATATCACAAATTTTGCCCTTTGTCAAGAAAAAAATTAACGGATGTTACACGACAAAAAAATCTTGACATTTATGGGATTTGATGATATAATTAAGATTAAACACTGAAAATCACCGATTATCTTTTTCCCTTTATCCTTGTTCCTTTTTCCTTGTTTCTTGCTTACTGACTTATGATTCCGGATAAAATACTGATCAAGGGTGCAAGGGTCCACAATCTGAAAAATATAGATGTGGAGATGCCAAAGAATAAATTGGTGGTGATAACGGGTATATCGGGTTCGGGTAAATCATCCCTCGCATTCGATACATTGTATGCAGAGGGACAGAGAAGATATGTGGAATCTCTCTCCGCATATGCACGCCAATTCCTCGGTATAATGCAGAAACCCGATGTTGACTATATAGAGGGACTCTCTCCCGCAATATCCATTTCACAACGTACCGCATCGAGAAACCCGCGTTCGACAGTGGGGACCATAACAGAAATATATGACTACCTGAGGCTTCTTTATGCGAGAATTGGCATACCCTACTGCTATAAATGCGGGAGGGAGATCACCGCACAGACAGTAGACCAGATCGTCGACAGGATACTCCAGATTCCTGACGAGACGAGGTTTCAGATACTATCACCCGTTGTCCGCGGGAGGAAGGGAGAATACAAAGAGCTATTCTCAAGACTGTCAAAAAAAGGATATGTGAGGGTGAGGGTCGATGGAGAGATATACGATATCTCAGATGCGCCGGAACTCGAGAGATACAGACAGCACACTATCGAGATCGTTGTCGACCGTCTGGTTATGTTCAAAGAATCCCATGGAAAAGAGGGTATCCGTTCGAGGCTTGCAGACTCTGTAGAGACTGCACTATCAGAGGGTGATGGGATTGTCATAATAGAGGATATCTCGAAGAGAAAGGATTACATATTCTCAACGAAACTATCCTGCCCAATTTGCGGAATATCATACGAGGAAATAACGCCGAGGGTATTCTCATTCAACTCTCCCTACGGCGCCTGTCCCGCCTGTCACGGGCTCGGCACGGAGCTCGGTATCGACCCCGAACTCGTTGTGGGAGATAGGTCACTCTCCATACTCGGGGGTGCAGTTGTACCCTGGGGTAAACCCAAAAGGGGTCTTCTGTGGCGGCTTGAGTCACTATCAAGGAGATACAACCTTCCACTTAACACCCCCTGGGAGGAACTGTCCGAAGAGGCAAAGGGCATAATACTCGATGGAACACCCAATTTTGAGGGTGTACTTCCCCGTCTTCTGAGACTTTATATGAATACCGAATCCGACTTTATAAGGAGGGAGATCGAGAAATATATGGTTGTAACACCCTGCAAGGAGTGCGGGGGAGCAAGACTTAAAAAGGAGAGCTTGTTCGTGAAGATAAGGGGATTGAATATATATGAACTGACAAACCTGACCATAGAAGAAGAGAGTAAATTTTTTAAGTATCTGAAACTGACAGATAGGGAGAAGAGCATTGCACGACTCATTGTGAGGGAGATCGAGAGAAGACTGACCTTTCTCTTAGATGTTGGGCTCTCCTACCTCACACTGTCAAGGAATGCAGATACCCTCTCGGGTGGAGAGGACGAAAGGGTAAGGCTTGCAACACAGGTTGGTTCGGGGCTCGTTGGCGTCGTGTATATACTCGATGAGCCATCAATCGGATTGCATCAGAGAGATAATATAAGACTCCTTTCCACCCTGAAAAGACTCCGCGATATGGGAAATACCGTTGTGCTTGTGGAACACGATAGAGAAACCATCCTCCAATCTGATTATGTCATCGACCTCGGACCGGGCGCCGGTGAACACGGCGGATGGGTAGTCGCAACTGGAACACCGGAGGATATAAAAGGGGATGAAAAATCGATAACGGGTGCATACCTCTCGGGAAGAAGAAAGATAGAGATCCCCAAAAAGAGAAAAAACCCTTCTGATAAGTGGCTAATCGTAAGGGGCGCGAGGCATAACAACCTGAAAAATATAGATGTGAGAATCCCCCTCGGACTCTTCGTGGTGGTTACGGGTGTGTCGGGCAGTGGAAAGTCTTCCCTTATAGACGAGACACTGTATCGTGCCCTCGCAAGGCGCTTTTATCGCTCAAATCTTGCCACGGGTGAACACAGGGCAATAGAGAACATCCAACTCATAGACAAAGTTGTGAATATAGACCAATCACCGATAGGAAGGACCCCCCGCTCAAATCCCTCAACATATACCGGTCTATTTACATATATAAGGGAACTATTTGCAGCCCTTCCAGAATCGAAGATGAGGGGATATAAACCCGGCAGGTTCTCATTTAATGTGAGAGGGGGAAGATGCGAGGCGTGCGATGGAGGCGGACTTATAAAGGTTGAAATGCACTTTCTCCCCGATATATATATACCCTGTGAGGTGTGCAAGGGGAGGAGATACAACCGCGAGACCCTGGAGGTGAGCTACAGGGGAAAGAACATAGCAGATGTTCTCTCTATGACAGTGAGCGAGGCAATGGAATTCTTTGAAGTAATTCCACGGATAAAAAGGAAACTGGGATTCCTTAATGATGTGGGTCTCGGATATATTCAGCTTGGGCAATCCGCCACAACACTGTCCGGTGGGGAGGCACAGAGAGTAAAGCTTGCAAAGGAGCTATCAAAGATCGCAACGGGAAATACCCTGTACCTTCTGGACGAGCCCACGACGGGGCTCCACTTTGAGGATGTGAGACTTCTCCTCGATGTCTTAAACCGGCTCGTAGAGAGGGGAAACACGGTCATTGTGATCGAGCACAATATGGAGGTTATAAAGTGTGCAGACTGGATCATTGACCTTGGACCGGAGGCCGCGGATGAGGGAGGCTATGTGGTTGCGGAGGGACCACCGGAGAAGATAGCGAAAAAGAAAAAGTCATATACAGGAAAATATCTAAAGCAAATACTATCAAATTCAACAAAATAGGTTGGGATTTTCAATTATATTTTCTCTTTGTATACTCTGTGTTCTCATTGCCTACCGGTCCCTACGGATCCGTTGCACAGCATCCGAATGGAATGGACAGGCAGGTGCGGTTAAAGGAGGCGTTATGAATAAGAAATCTTTCTTTTCGGGGATAGGTAGAAATGTCATCGTACTCGGTCTGGTAAGCCTTTTTACGGATATATCGAGTCAGATGGTATTTCCCCTCGTCCCCCTGTTCATGGTTACCGTTCTGGGGGCGGGGGCATGGGCTGTCGGTCTCGTGGAAGGTGCGGCGGGGACCACCGCATCATTATTAAAGGTCTTTTCGGGATACTGGTCAGATAAGTTGCAGAGGAGAAAACCCTTTGTTGTCTTTGGCTACAGTATGTCAGCAGTGACGAAACCGTTGTTTGCGTTCGCCAGCATATGGCCAATCGTTCTGATTGTGAGGGTTATTGAACGGATAGGCAAGGGCATTCGAACCGCCCCGAGAGATGCAATAGTCGCCGAATCCACAGATAGAAATGTAATGGGTAAGGCGTATGGCTTCCACAGGGCAATGGATGGAATGGGTTCCATACTTGGCGCGGTTCTCGCCTTTCTGCTTCTTCCGCACCTCGGTTACCGCAACACATTTTTGTTCGCACTTTTTCCGGGTATAATCGCCCTGTCCTTCATTGCCCCGGTAAAGGAAAGGCGTGAGCCAGGGGAATTAGCGGGGAAAAAGCTCAACCTGAGGGTCAGCCTGACCGCACTTCCCGGTAAGCTGAAATTCTTTATAATGATTGCAACCGTATTTACCCTGGGACACTTCGGATATGTCTTTCTACTTCTCAGGGCGAAGAATATCGGGCTTTCCGACCAATCTGCAATTCTCCTGTATGTGTTATTCTATTGTGTTTACACGATATTCAGTATACCGGCTGGCATTCTGTCCGACAGGATAGGAAGAAAGCCGGTGCTCATGCTCGGATACGGGCTGTTCGCACTTACATCATTCGGACTCATATTTAGTACCACTATGCCCACTCTGCTATTATTTTTTATTGTTTACGGAATATTTTATGCGGGTATAGACGGCGTTCAGAGGGCTTATGTAGCTGACCTTGCGCCGCCGCATCTTAAAGCAACAGCGCTGGGAACTTTCCATACGGCAGTCGGTCTCGCCGCACTGCCGGGTGGATTTATTGCGGGTCTCATATGGGATAAAATATCACCAGAAGGTACATTTATATATGCGATAGTCCTGAGTTTGACTGCGCTTGTGTTGTTTGCATCCTCAAGGAACAAGTGATTGCAATAGCTTGCTGCTGCATTCTTTATGATAATTCTGAATGAAATAAAAATCAAACCCATATTTTTTGACTCCATGGGAGCAAAGTGCAGCTCAGTTCTTATTGAAACCCCCGATATTAGAATTCTCGTTGACCCGGGTGCTGCAGGCATGCAGAGAAGTTATCCCCTTCCCCCAGAGGAAAAAGAAAGGCTTCGTCTCGAGGCGTTAAAACGCATTGGAGTAGCAAGTGAGTCCTGTGACTTTATCTTCATATCTCACTACCATTACGACCATCACACCCTGCCGAGCAATATCCCCGAAGGAGTTGCGAACTTCTATATGAACAAAACAATCTGGGCAAAGGACCCAAATAGATATATAAACCACTCACAGTGGAGGCGTGCGCGAAAATTCTTTGAAGAATTGGGGGGAGAAGGGATATACATAAAGCCGGGAGAGGTGTATTATAAACCGATCGAAGAAGAACTTCCGTTTGCATTGAGCAGGGATTATGGCGATTATACCCAACGTAAAAGGGAATTATTAAAAAAGGGAGAGATGTGGTTTAAAAAATTGTTGACTGTCTGGCAGACAGAGAGCTGGGTAAAGGAATTCAGTACACCCGATTGTACCGTTGAATTTATCGATGGTAGAGAATATAATTTTGGAAGCACCAAGATAAGGTTCACCGAACCGCTCTTCCACGGAATAGAGTACGACAGGGTGGGGTGGGTTGTCTCGCTCGTGGTTGAACGGAACGGCAAAAAATTCATCTATTC
>DFBT01000105.1:441-57065 GCA_002366725.1 Caldifarciminota bacterium UBA3073 | reverse complement strand
ATCTCCTTGATTCACTCCGCCACCGCCACCCATAGCCATAGCCATCTGAGCCATCTCAGATTCGCCACCAAATGCAGCAACTATCTCAGCCTCTGGCTGCTCCATTGCAATGTCCTCTAACTTCGCTATAACCCGATTTGTCTCTTCCAATGAAGTTCCAACAGGCATCTTTACCTTTTGAGTGAGCATAGACGAGTCCATTTTTGGTATGAACTCCTTGCCCACAAAAGGGAAAAGACCAATTGATATTATAAATACAGCAAGAGCACCAAATCCTACTCTTTTTCTATGTTTCAGAGTATATTCCAGAATGTTCTTATACCCAGTATTAAATCTTTCAAAAAATCTTTCTCCAAAGTGTGTTTCATACTCTTCTTTTCGCTTGCGCTGGACAAATATTTTTGATGCAATCATCGGCACTATGGTAAAGGCAACAAGAAGTGAAGCTAAAAGAGAGAATGCAACAGTAAGAGCAAGCCCTTTTGATATTTGTCCAGCCATCCCACGGGTGTATATTAGGGGTAGAAAAACGGCAACAGTAGTCAGAGTAGAGGCAAAAATTGCCTTTGATACCTCAGTTGTCCCAAAACTTGCAGCCTCCTTTCTGGGTTTTCCCTCTTCAAGGTGGCGAAATATATTTTCTATTACAATAATAGCATTGGACAACAGCATACCTACTCCCAGGGCAAATCCTCCTATGGTCATAATATTAAAAGTAAAGCCGGCAATGTGAATTGCAATAAAGGTCGCCAGAATAGACAGAGGAATAGCCAATGCAATGATAATTGTTGGTCGCCAATTACGGAAGACCAGGAGGAGACAAAAGACAGCTAAAATGGCGCCCCACATGGCACTATTTACAGTCGTTGATACCACCTTTGTGGTGGTCTTTCCCTGGTCAAATACACTATAAATCTTTATATCTTCAGGTAGAGTGTGCTCAAGATTTTTTATCTTCTGTTTTACCCGATTAGCGGCACCCACAGTATTTGCCCCAGAAGATTTGCTGCACAGAAGAATAACTGATTCCTTCTTATTTGTTCTACCATACGACCTCATCTCCTTATGAGTATCTTCTATCTCGGCTACATCCTTTAAATAGATGGGCACTCTGTCTTTTACTCCAATAGTTATATTTCCTATCTCATCTATGTTTTTAAATTCTCCAACTGTTCTTACCATGTAGTCTGTATATTCCTCTGTAATACGACCTCCTGGAAGGTTCAAATTCTCAAATCTCAAGACTTGAATTATCTGCTGAATGGGAATCCCATAGACATTCAATTTATCTCTATCAATCTTAACTTGAATCTCCCGTTTGACTCCACCCATAAGCATCACATTTGCAACACCATCTACCTGTTCCAATTTATCCTTAATATCTTCTGCTGTCCTTCTGAGGTCTAATGGATTCCTTTCTCCAGTGATAGATAGAGCCAGTATAGGCATCATAGATATGTCCGTCTTCACAATCATCGGTCTGGATGCGTCAGGTGGTAGATAATCCTTAATCATATCCAATGCATCTCTCATATCCTGAGCAGCGAAATCAAGATTCGCACCCCATTCAAGTTCCACCATCACTACTGAGACCCCTTCTTCAGAAATTGACGAAACCTGCTTGACATCTTTAACTGTGGAGACAATACCTTCAATGGGTTTCGTAATCATTGTCTCCATATCCTCGGGGGCAACTCCAGAATAAGTAGTTATGCAAGAGACAACTGGAAAAGAAATATCTGGCATAAGCTCAATACCAAGTCCCATAAATGACATTACTCCAAAGACTGCAATAATGAGGATCAGCATCAAGACCGTAACTGACTTCTTAACAGAAAATTCTGGTAAATTCATAATTCCTCTCCGAAATGTAGGGCAAACCTTTAGGTTTGCTTTTTGCAAGGCTTGTGCCAGAGGCACATCCGCCTATGGCGGAAAAGCCTTGCCCTACTCTTTAATTTTAATCCTGCCACTATCCCTGAGCCCGTAGTTTCCAAGAACAATAACAGGTTCCCCAAGTTCAAGACCACTAATTATTTCAGTGCGGTTCTCATCTTCAAATCCTGTTTCCACTTCCTTTAATTTTGCAATATTACCAGCATCCACGAATACAATCTCCTTACCCTCTTGTTTTAACACTGCCTTGTTCGGAACTACTAATACTCCCTTATGTTTGTCCACTATGAGTTCTACCCTTGCAAACATCCCTGGTTTCAAAATATGCCCTTGATTTGGTACAATAATTTCTCCCTCAGCTGTTTTTGTCATAGGATTAACAAATGAAGAAATCTGTAAAAGTTTGCCCTGAAACTTTTTATCTGGATAGGCATCTACTGTTATAACCGCTGATTGTCCCTTATGAACTTTTGATATGTCCCTCTCTACTATCTGAATCTTTATCTTTACTTTGTTTATATCAGCAATCATAGCAATTGGAATCTGGGGTGCTACCATTGCTCCCCTGTCGAGAAATAACATGCCTACGGTTCCCGATAGAGGTGATGTGATCTTTGCGGGTCGAAATTCCATCCCCTTTATGGACCTATCTACGAGGGCAATTACCTGCCCCTTTTTAACTATACCCCCTTCTTTAACCAGATATTTAATCAATCTGCCGGTTTCCTCAATAGGATAAACGGTTACCTGTTCCTGTCCTTCAATATTCCCTGTATAAGAAAGAGTTTGAGCAATATCACCCATTTTAACCTCTTCTATCAACACCTCAGTTGCAACTTCAGTCACAGATTTTACAGATTCTCCTGTCTTAAAGTGTTGGACGATTCGAAAAACGACAGCACCTACAATAACAACCACTATAATCCAGCCCAATTTTTTCATCTTTACCTCCCTTTTTATTTGTAGGAGCAACCTCCTGGTTGCGATGTCTGTATTATCGCAGGTGGAACCTGCTCCTACATCTACATTCTGAACCAATCCCAATCAATAAGGTGATTCCATTTGGGATTTGCTGTGGAAAACTGCCATTCATTTGGAGTATCTACGAGTCCTTTTCGCACTGGATTATTATGAATATATTCCAGTTGTTTGAGAAAATCCTTCGCTGAACGATGTGCATGGTCGTAATATCCTCTTTCCCAAAATTGCCCTTCTCTCATTAGCTGAGAATTGATTTTACGGGCTGTAAAACTATCAATTGTTACCATTATTGAAGAAAGGGTATAGTCCTTTCTTAAAGCAAGAATAATGTGATAATGGTTTGGCATGATAACAAATCCACCTATTCTTATTCGTTCCTGCTCTTTACACCATATAAATGCATTTATCAAAATATCTGAAATCTCAGGTTGAATCAATAAGGTCGTATCACGGTTGTTAACGCATTTTGTAATTGTATAAGCCAAGCTCTGTACAGAAACGCGTCCTTTACGCAATGCGTGTTGATGAGGTTTGCTATTATACATTTATATTGCAGGTGAAACCTATTATCGCAGGTGAAACCTATTATCGCAGGTAGAACCTGCTCCTACTTTCCTATTGCCTTTTCCAATTTTGCCTTTGCTATAACATAGTCGGATAGTGCTTGCAGGTAATTTGCTTTTGCCTTTGTCACAGCAAGTTGTGTATCCATTACCTCCAACGAAGTGGCGAGACCCTGTTTATATCTCTCTTGCACAATTGAAAGCGCTTCTTCTGCCTGTGCAATATTTTCTTTTTGAGATTCTACAAGTTTTCTTGCCTCTTCAAGTTGGAGATACGATGCCCTTACCTCCATTTCTATGCCTTCCTTAAGTAGTTTGAATCCATGTTCTATCTGGGAGAACTGATACTTTACCTGTCTTATTTTTCCCCTATTTCCAAACCCCGTGAATATGGGCATCTGTAAAGCAACCGTCACATTCCAATCTGTTCCCCATTCGTTTTTGAAATAAAGTGGTTTTTTGTAGTCATAATTTGCGATGAGCGCTATATTGGGCCAGTTTGCCTTCTTTGAAATTGCAAGTGCCTTGCCCGCCATCTCTTTTCTTAATTCCAGAGCCTTCGTCTCGGGACGATTTGACTTAGCATAATCTATACTCTCCTGTAGGGGCACAATATATTGTGTCCCTACATCTACATCCAACTCTCCTTTCAAGTTGATTGTTGTGTCTTGAGGTAAACCAAGGAGTGTCTTGAATCCGGTTTTTGCGAGCTCTAAACCGTTTTTGACCCTGATCACCTGAGGTTCCATGTTCTTTAGTTGAACCTTTGCTCTTAAGAGGTCGAAGTTCGATGCAACTCCTGCCTGATATCTTTCCTCCACGGCATCCACATGATTTGCGGTCTGTTTGTATGCGTCTTCAGCCAATTTTACAAGCTCTCTCATTACAAGGATGCCGTAGAATGATTTCGTGACATTGAATACCAATCCATTCTTTTGTTTTCTGTAGTCTTCTTGTGATGCCTCCGCATTCAAGTTTGCAATTTGATAGCCATTGAAAATCTTACCCCATGTAAAGAGGGGCTGCTGTAAAGATGCCCTTCCCACATAATTTTCGGTCTCTCCCATCTGGTACTTCATAATATCTGTACCTACGATACCGGGCACAACAGTAAAACCTATTGTGTCTCCCGTGGGACCAAATACAGGTACTTCCATCATACCATATTTCGGTGCCTCCATTTCAATTGCGGGAAGTTCTGCAAGTCTGGTGTAGCTCCCTTGAGCACTTATTTGTGGCAGAAATCCCGACCTTGCAATAACCACGCCCGCCTCTGCCTCTCTCACCGCATCCCTCGCCGCGAGGATACCCTCGTTGTGCTCAAGAGCCATCTCAATTGCCTCCGGGAGAGTGATAACCGCCTCATTTCCCTCGAAAGGGACCGCTTCATCCCATAAAGAGAATACAGAAAACAGAACACAAACCAAAATGAAAGTCCTTGGATTCATAATACCTCCCTTTTAACCATTCAATGCTTCCTGTTTCTTCGTTTCTGCCCTTGTAGAAATTGCCTTCACTGCCTTTTCAAAACCGCTGATTATGGCTTCCCTTTCATCTTCATTGAGATATTCGATAATGTTGCGGATTTTTCTCTTTCTGGTGGTTCGGATTTTACGGGCAATTTTTTTTCCTCTGGAGGTTAGATGCACCAGCACTCTTCTCCTATCTTTTACATCCCTTTTACGCTCGACGAGTTCGTTTCTTACCAAACTGTCAACTACCCCCGTCATTGCACTCAAGTTAATATTTACACTTTCAGATAGTTCTGTCATTTTCCACACTTCCCTACCAAACAGACTGGAGAGCGTTAAGACCTGAGATTCGGTTAACCTTAAGCCAGCTATTTCCTTTGGCATAAAGAGAGAAATACTTTTTATTATCTTTGGAATACATTTCTCTACCCTGTCAATATATTCACTAATTTTATCACCGGATTTCATATTGAAAATTTCTTTTAAATTTTGAATATTTCATTTCTGAAATATTATAACATAGAATAATTCATTTGTCAAGAAAAAAATAAAAAAAATTGCGTTCCGCATTTTAATCGGGTGTATCCCCGTTATTTTTTTTTCGTATAGGAAACTATACCACAGAGGACACGGAGAAACAATATTTATCTATCCTCTGTGTGCTCAAATGTTTGAGCTATTTTTATTTGTTTAGAATAATTGAGATTGAATAGATCTTGAGTTTGCCTGTCTACCGATGCACGGCATCCGTATGGACAGGTAGAAAGGAGAGCACAGAGTTTTTGTTCTTTTTTAGCAAAGATTCTCTGTGCACTCTGTGGTAATTTTTTTCTTGACAAAGTGCAAATAATATGATATAATCCACCTATGAAAAAGAGGATTTTTAGTGGGGCGCAGCCTACCGGCAGACTGCATATAGGTAACTATCTCGGTGCCTTAAAGAACTGGGCACAACTCCAGAGCGATTATGACTGTGTCTTTGGTATAGTTGATTATCACGCCATTACGGTTCCTTTCTCTCCACAGGAAATAAAGAAGAGGGTTTTTGATTGTGCGGTGGGATTCCTCGCGTCCGGAATAGAACCCGAAAAATCCACGATAATGCTTCAGTCTCTCGTCCCTCAACATGCCGAACTCACCTGGATATTTAACTGTGTCTCACCCCTTCAAGACCTTATGAGGGTTCCCACCTTCAAGGAGAAGGCGTCCCAGCAGAAGGGCAATGTGAATATGGGACTGTTGGATTACCCCGTTCTCATGGCGGCAGATATACTTATATACAAGGCAGAGTTTGTGCCCGTTGGCGATGACCAGATTCCGCACATAGAGCTAACGAGGGAGATCGCGAGACAATTTAACAAGAGATTTGGAGAGACCTTCCCGGAGCCTGAGGAGATCGTTGGACCAAGAATACTTGGACTCGACGGAAAGAACAAAATGTCAAAGACGCTCGGTAACTGTATATACCTCGACGAATCACCCGATGAAATATGGAAGAAGCTGGCACCCGCCGTCACTGATACGAGAAGGAAGAGGAGACGGGATCCGGGGGAACCAAATGACTGCAATATATTCAAATCTTATCACAGGGAATTATCCAGCAAAGAGGAGCTTTCGTATATCGAGAAGGGGTGTAGAAATGCCTCTATAGGCTGCCTTGAGTGTAAACGCATACTATTTGATAATATAGTCGGGGAACTTGCACCCGTAAGGGAGAGAATAGAGAACCTCAGAGATAAAAAAGATTATGTAATGGATGTGATAGTTGAGGGCTCAAAAAAGGCGAAAATTCAGGCAGGGGAAACATTAGATGAAGTGAAGAAAAAAATAGGATTTGACTACCTGAATAGAGGAAAGGCATAATCTACTATTTATCGTCTTTATGAAAAATATTCGTATATTTCTGATTTTCTTTTCCCTACTCATCCTCATATCGCTTGTCTCTCTCTTCGTGGGTATCTCACTCCCTTCCCTTTCTATTGTAACCCAGTTGAGATTACCCAGACTCGTTCTGGCAATATTTGCCGGTGCTGCACTTGGCGTTGTCGGTTCTGCGTTTCAGGGAATACTGCGCAATCCCCTTGCCGATCCCTATATAATAGGGGTCTCGGGGGGAGCTTGCCTTGGGGGCACCGTTTCAATTGTCTTCGGTCTTCAGCCCATTCAAATATTTGCGTTTGCGGGGGCACTTATTACCATATTTGTCGTGGAAAAACTGGCGACAATATCGGGGAGGCTTGAGAGGGAGGCATTGCTCCTTTCGGGGGTTGTATGCGGTACGCTTGCGTCCTCACTCGTAATGTTGTTTATGACAATTGGTGGCAGGAGCCTCGATGAGATGATATATCTCCTCATGGGATGGCTTGGAGTCATATGGGATAAAACACTTCTCATCGGGTTCATCATATCCGCGACGGTCGTTGCCGTGGCTTCTTTTATAATATGGCTTCGCTCCGAAGAGTTGAATATTCTCTCCCTCGGAGAGGAGGAGGCTATCTCCATAGGTGTGGATGTTGAACGCCTGAAGAGAGAGGTATTTATACTCGGTTCGGTCATAGTGGGGCTCGTTGTTTCGATGTGCGGGGCAATAGGGTTTATAGGTCTTATGGTCCCCCATATAACACGACTCCTTTTGGGTCCCGACCATCGTGTTCTCATTCCCGGCTCCGCAATTGTGGGGGCGTTCCTTCTCGTTCTTTCGGATATGTTCGCAAGGGGAATCGCCGTATATGAACTCCCCGTTGGCGTTATTACATCGATATTCGGTGTGCCGTTCTTCCTCTATCTGTTGAGGAGAGGGTAATCTTGATTCATAAAGAGAAACGGAGAATCTGCTGATAGACGGAGATGGATTTAATTTGTGCAATTGACATTGAGCTTTCCGTGTTCTCTGTGTCCTCTGCGTTCTCTGTCATACGACCCGTATGGGCGGTTAATTTTATATATTTTATATATGCGAATATTAATGGTGTCTGATGTCTATTACCCCCATCCCGGCGGAGTTTCAGAACATATATATCATGCGTCCCGTGAGTTGATGAAGAGGGGACATAGTGTTACTATAATGGCGCCGCATATGGATGGAGACGATGATGTGGGCAGATTGCCTTCGGTTGTGAGGGTTGGAAGGGGTATGCCCATTCTTGCTAACCGTTCACATTCAAGGATTGCAGTCGCGTGGAATATAGAAAAACTGGTAGAGAATGTAGTTACGGGGGGATTTGATATAATTCATATGCACGGTTTCGTACCCGTGCTTCCACTCCTTGCGCTCAAGTATTCAAATGCAAAGAATATCGTCACTATCCACGCAGCCTACGAGAAGAATTTTGCCTATTCGGTATCAAGGGGCTGGTTGAGAAGATATGCGAGGAAACTTGATGCGAGGATAGCGGTTTCGAGTGTGGCGGAGAAGTCAATATCTATGTTCTTCCCCGGCAGATATATAATAATCCCGAATGGAGTGGACATAAATAGATTCAAACCAGAGATTGAGTCTCTACCGGAACTTGAGGGCAGATTCAACATACTCTTTGTCGGAAGATTTGAATCCAGGAAGGGATTGAAATATCTCCTTTCTGCATTTCCAATGATAAAGAGGGAAGTGCCCGATGCAAGGCTTGTCGTAGTGGGTAGCGGTGGGTTCGAGGTACCCCAAAAATACATCAACGATATAATCCTGCGGAAATCCGTGCCCCCGTCGCTCATCCCCCAATTTTATGCATCGTCGGATGTATTTTGCAGTCCGGCGACCGGGAATGAGAGTTTTGGAATTGTGCTTCTTGAGGCTATGGCGAGTGGAGTACCCGTTGTGGCATCCTCTATACCGGGTTACAGATGCGTTATAAAGGATGATAGTACGGGGATACTCGTGGAGAGAGAAAATCCGCGGGCAATAGCCTCCGCCATCATAAAACTTGCCGGGGACAGGGACTTACGAGAAAAAATGGGTAAGAGAGGTAGAGAGTATGCCATTGGATTCTCCTGGGAGAGGATAACCCACAAGATAGAGACAGTTTATAAATTGTTATTTAGATAAACACGGTAGTTTAAATTAGAGGAGAAAGATATGCTATCACTTCGGCGAGAGATGGAGGAGTTGAGACAGAGGATAAATGTAAGTCTTCTAAGATTTCTTGAAGAGAAGAAGAAGACAGCGGATGATTCTTACAACGAAACATTGTATAGTCTACTCATTGATTTTGCTACGAGGGGTGGAAAGAGACTTCGTCCAATTCTTTTGGTGGAGACCTACAGGGCATCTGGCGGAAAAGATTTAGATGCCGTGATAAATGTTTCGCTGTCGATGGAACTCGTTGAAAATTACCTCCTCATACACGATGATATTATCGACAGAGATGATATGCGCCGGGGGGGAGCAAGTTTTCACAAAATGGTGGAAAGACTCATAGAGGAGGGGGGAGGGGAATTCCCACCCGGTGGTGATTTCTCTCACTTTGGTCTTTCCTGTGCATTGATAGGTGGTGATGTATTTTCTTCCATGGCTCTCTTACCAATTTTGAAATCGCCATTTCCCGAGCAAATGAAGGTGAGGGCTCTTGAGGAGTTTGCCCTTGCATGTGAGCAGTGTTTCAGGGGGGAACTTTTGGATGTAGTTCTGGAAAGGCGTGAAGATGTGGATGAAGATGAATTTATTCGTATGATAGATCTGAAGACGGGAGACTACACAACCTGTTTACCGCTCGTTCTCGGGGGAATATTTGGAGGGCTTGAGGATGTTGAGGTACTTAGAGATTATGGAAAGCTTATAGGAAGGGCCTTTCAGATAAAGGACGATATCCTCGGCACATTTGGCGATAACAAAAAGACGGGTAAGCCCACCTCATCTGATATAAGACAGGGTAAGAAAACACTTTTAACTATCTATGTATTGAAAAACGGCACATCGCAGGAGAAAAAATTCTTGAGAGGTAAATTGGGCGGAGAGGTAAGTGAAGATGATATGGAGAGAATAAGACACATTATGGATTGTGGGGCAGTTGAGTATTCACTGAAGAGAATTGAGTATTATACCGACCTCGCACGAGAAACCCTTCTTTCGTCTCCCCTCAAATACAAGAATTTCCTTTTACAATTCACGGACTATCTCAAAAAACGCAAATTCTAACCAGCACACACAACTCGTATTCTTTTCCCACCCGCATCATACCACACGATTGTATAGTAAATTGCTATGCATTTTGTGACATGCCACTTGATCGTATGGGAAATTATACAACAAGTCATAGTCTCGAGTATGTGTGAGGTAGAGCAATGACATTACTACTGAAAACCACAATAACAAAAGGTAATTGTAAAAGTTTTGACACTAAATTTTATTCTTATTGCTTTTTCCAGCAACTTTCCGGCGTGCAGTTTTCTGTGACCTGACATCACAAGTTCAATTTTTTTTTAACAGGGACTTATACGAGACTAGAATGAGACTTTAAATATAAAAATTAGTTTGTCTCTTATAGGTCTCTTACCTGCCTACCGTCAGGCAGGCAAGTCACTGTTTAANNTCAAATGTTTTATAATCGCCTAACAAAAAAATCATGGGTAATCTGTGTCCAATTTTTGCTTGACAATTGCCGAAAAATGTGTTATAATAATATATCCAGATGGTTTAGCACAACATAAAGTAAGGGTTCTGTGGGTTCAAAAGGGGAGGTAAGATTTATGGGAAGGAAAAGATATGATGCAAAAAATATTCATGTTTTGAAGGGACTCGAGGCGGTGAGAAAGAGACCGGCTATGTACATCGGGGACACTGGAAAGATTGGTCTGCATCACCTCGTGTTTGAAGTAATTGACAATTCCATAGATGAAGCGGCAGTAGGTGAATGCGACAGAATTGATGTTGTAATTCACAAAGACAATTCAATAACGGTAAGGGACAACGGCAGGGGAATTCCCGTGGACATTCACGAGATTGAAAAACGGTCGGCACTTGAGGTGGTAATGACATCCCTGCACGCGGGAGGTAAATTCGACCACAAGGTTTATAAGGTATCGGGCGGATTGCATGGTGTGGGTGTCTCGGTTGTAAATGCCCTCTCAGAGTGCTTGGAAGTGTGGGTGACAAGAGATAGGGGGGTTTTTTACCAGAGATACGAGAGGGGTAAACCCGTGAAGGATGTGAAGAGAACGGGAGACGCCGGCATAGGAGAGCACGGCACAATCGTTAAATTTTCCCCCGACTCCCGGATATTCAAGGAAATAGACTTCAACCCGGAGATAATCGCAGAGAGAGAGAGAGAACTTGCATTCTTAAACAGGAAGGTGAAACTCACGCTGAAAGATGAAGGGAGTGATCTGGAAAAGGAATTCTCCTATGATGGTGGGATAAGTGAGTTCGTAACCTATCTCAATAGTGGTAAGACACCGGTATCACCGGTCATATATTTCAAGGCCGAGAAGGGAGCTGTAGATATAGAAATAGCCATGCAATACACGGACTCGTACAGTGAAAACATATTCACATTCGCAAATAATATACTGACGAGGGAAGGTGGAACGCACCTCGTGGGGTTCAAGAGTGGGTTGACAAGGGTGATAAACGATTTCGTAAGAAAAAATAATAACAAGGAATCCGTACAGGGTGAGGATGCGAGAGAAGGAGTGACTGCGGTTATATCGGTGAAACTACCAGAGCCCCAGTTTGAGGGACAGACGAAGATGAAACTGGGTAATACTGAGGTAAAAGGATTAGTCGAATCCACCGTTGGCAGCTGTCTCAGTATGTACTTTGAGGAGAATCCGAAGGTTCTGGATAAGATTATTAAAAAGATATATGCGGCGGCAAAGGCAAGGATTGCTGCGAGAGAGGCAAGAGAACTCGCCCGTAGAAAGGGCGCACTTGATGTATTTCCACTGCCGGGGAAACTTGCCGATTGTATTTCCAGAGATGTGAGGTCTGCCGAGCTGTTCCTCGTGGAGGGAGATTCTGCCGGTGGTTCAGCAAAGCAAGGTAGAGACAGGAATTTCCAGGCGATACTACCGCTCAAGGGCAAGATACTAAATGTCGAGAAATCAAGAATAGATAAAATATTGTCAAACGAGGAGATAAAGACGATAATATCTGCAATAGGAATAGGGGTTGGAGATGAATCACAGGTGCTGGATAGGTTAAGATACGGTAAAATAATTATTATGGCTGATGCCGATGTAGATGGTGCACATATATGTACGCTTTTACTTACGCTCTTTTACCGTTATGCCAGGAAGCTTGTTGAAGAAGGGCATCTTTACATTGCACAGCCCCCCCTATACCGGGTGAAGATAAAAAACAAGGTGATTTACGCCTATTCCGATGAGGAACTTACCAGAATAACAGGAGAGAATGAAGATAAAATTGATATTCAGAGATACAAGGGACTTGGCGAAATGAATCCCGGGCAATTGTGGGAAACGACCATGAATCCAGAGAAACGAACTTTAAAAAGTGTGACGGCGGAAGACCTTGTCGAGGCAGACAGAACTTTTAATATCCTTATGGGGGATAATGTCGAGCCAAGAAGAAAATTTATAGAGGAAAATGCGAGATTTGTAGAAAATCTGGATGTGTAATTGGCAGATTAAAGAATTCTCGATAGCCTTCTTCTTAGGAGTGCCTTTGCCCTCGATACCCTCACCTTTGCATTACTCAGGGAGATACCGAGTTCCTTTGTTATTCTTCCATAGGGAAATCCCATTATCTCCCTCATGACAAATGCCTCTCTGTATTTGTGAGGTAGATTTTCTATCTCTCTCTTTATAATTCTTCTTAAATCCTCTCTTGTAACTTCTTCATCAAATGGGACGGAAAGTCTCTTTCTTACTTCGGGTTCCTCAATTGAAATTTCCCTGCCCCTGTTTCTCAATCTCATTAATGCGAGGTTTCTTGCAATTCCGATGAGCCAGGAACCGAATTTTGTCTCTTTCTTCAGGGATGATAGACGGGTATAGGCGATATAAAAAGTCTCCATCATTATATCCATTGCATCGTCGCTATCGTGTAAAATGCCGTATGCCGCATTGTATACTTTTTTCTTATGTTTCTTTACGAGGGTTTCAAACGAGTGCTTATTTCCCGCCTTTGCCCGTTTTACGAGATCTTTATCTTCCATAGCTAATCTCTCGGAATATGCGTTGACAACACCAAAAAACACCGAGAAAAATCAAAAAGCAAATATCAAAATGCAAATTTCTAAATTATAATTTCTAAATCCCAAATCCACAGGATCCTGCGGACAAATTCCAAGCCCTAAATTCAAATGTACAAAACAAGTTTGGATTTTGGAAATTGTGATTTAGATATTGTCCATACGGATCTTGAGATTTAGGATTTAGGACTTAGGATTTTTAATGCTTGATTTGTCATTTTGATTTTCAATATTTGGTTTTTACATTAGCATTTTTATATATTCTCTCACCCTTTTTTCAATATCCTCTCTGTTTAGAATGTCCCTTGATACGCAGATACCATCGGCGCCTTCTTTTGTAATCAGACCTATATTCTCAAGGGTTATACCACCTATCGCAAAAACTGGGATTTGAACCGCCCTTTTTATCTCTCTCAGAATGGATATAGGACGAACTATGGATTTTTTTGTATCCGAGGGAAATATAGAGCCAAAGGAGAGATAGTTTGCCTTCCCTTTTTCCGCCAGAAGCGCCTCTTCAACTGAATGGACAGAGACGCCTATTAATTTATTCTTACCGAGTATTTTTCTTGCGGTGTGGATGGAGACATCGTCCTGACCGATATGTACACCATCTGCGTTCACCTCGGATGCGATATCGGGACGATTATTGATGAGAAGTGGTACTCTGCAGTCCCGAATGGCAATACTTATCTTCCTCGCATCCTCTATGATGTCTCTTGCCACCTTGTGTTCCCGTAGCTGTATTACAGATACACCCGATGACGCGAGTTTTTCTGCCACATCCTCTATTCTTCTTTCTCCAAGCCACTCCTCACCGAGAATAACATACAGAAGCATAGGATAGGTTATTGGGTTAATGGGTAATTGGGTTAATGGGTCGTTGGGCATTAGTCATTGGGCCTTTATCCTCCCTTCCCTAACCAACTAACAAACTAACCAACTAAACACCCGAAAGCATGAGTTCTTATTCCAGAAAATTTATTTTTCTGTATATCTTTCTCACGAGTTCCGTGTCTCTCATGCAGTATTCACATATCTCGTCAATTTTTCCCCGTTTGTAGTATTCATAAACCTGGCTGCCGTCCATGGTGGTTTTCGATGTGGGTAAAGAGAGAATGTATGCAAGTTTATCTAACGATATTCTCTTGCTCCACCTCTCCCATTCCCACATCGTGTCATACACCACATTGTGTCTATACCTTGCAAAATTTATCGGGACACTCGGCTTTACCCCGTGTATTATACCCCTCTTCATTATGAACTTTAAGTCGAAATCGAGGATATTATGTCCCACGAAAAGGGTAACATCGCGACAGAATTCCCAGAATTCCTTTAATAACCTCTTTTCATCCCCTTTAAATATTATCTTCTCAATACCGTCCGATTTCTCTTTTATACAGGCAATACACAGGATCTGTCCAAAGTCTCCGGAGAGGGATGTGTGTTCAAACGCCTCATTCAGCTTTTTGTTTTTTTCCTCCTCCCATTTCTTTACATCTTCAAGTTTCAGTGCCCCCTTTGGCGGGGGTATTTGCTTTTTCAGATACTCCTTTGTCCTCTCCCCACCGGGAATTGTCTCTATGTCCATAAATAATATACTCATACTATTCTTTAAGTTACATCTCCACGGGATTCTGCGAACCGAGGTACCTATTTCCCGCCTCTATCTGCAGCCACCATTCGAACTTTATCGTTAACTCCTTTGTGATGTCACCAATCCTCCGCACCTTTGCATAGTGTATTGCATCGTCAGTTTTTAAAAAATAGTAGTACGGATGACTTTCTTCATCGACCCATTCAAATAATTCACAGGTAAGGTATTGCCCCTCTGGTGCAGTGTCTCTATTACCCGAAACCCTTATGATTCCAGTTGCATTTATATATACATATCCATTGTTATATTCGAGAATGAACTCTCCATAATCTCCGCCCGGGAATGTGAATGTTAAGGAAGAACCTTCGGTCAAATTGCAACTTCCCGTTCCGTGTTTTATTCCACCCGGTGGCTGTAATGGGTTTTCAGCGCATCCAATAGATAGCAACAACATATAGAGAAAAAAAAGATATCTCTTCATACGCACCTTCACCCTCATCCCCGTTTTAGTCTTTTGTCTTCGGTCTTAGGTCTGTTGTCTGTGCTCTTTATGGGTATCGCCTCCGCGTACTAAAGACAGGTTCATTGCTTTGGAGCGTATCATCTGTGTCAATAATTTTCTCAGTCTTTTCACGGGAAGACCAACCACATTGTGGTAATCGCCTATAATGTATTCTATAAATTTATCTCCGTGCTCCTGGATTGCGTACGCACCCGCCTTGTCCCGCCAGTTAGCGTGTGAAAGATAGGAAATTATCTCCTCTTCCTTTAATTTCCGCATCTTTACGATCGTCTTCTCGTAATCCATCAGCTTCTTGGTCTTCTTCCCATTTTTGGCGATGATACATAATCCCGTTATAACTGAATGCTCGCTTTCCGAGAGATGGGATAGAATATCATATGCCTCATTCTCATCCCCAGGCTTTCCGATTATGCGCCCATTCAGTGAAACGACAGTATCTGCAGCAATTATCACCCCATTATCTGTTCCCGATGCAACGGATTCTGCCTTTGCCTCAGCCGCCTTCAGGGCAAACCTCACCGGGTCTTTTATCTCTATAAGGTCCTCGTTTATGCCGCTCGGTATCACCTCAAACGAGGGGATGAGTGTTGAAAGGAGTTCTTTTCTCCTTGGCGAAGCCGATGCCAGTATCAGTCTCATGTCTTCAACCTCTTTGTTTTGGCGGCTGGAAATAGTATATTATTAAGAATAAGCCTGTATCCGGGAGAATTTGGAAACTTTTTTAAGTCAGTAGGAGGGTCACCGACCAGATGGGCATAATCCTCGGGGTCATGTCCGCCCAGAAATGTAAAAAACCCCTTGCCGCAGTCTCCATAGATATATTTCACTTCCTCGGTGCCCTCAATATCGCCCAAAATTACGGCGTCTTCCTTTGTTAGATTTCTTCTGAACCCCGTGTTCTGTCCGAGAAATTCCTTTATGTATTTTGTGTGGTCCTGGCTGAGCATCGTGGGAATGGGGTCATATTTTGCATCAAAATTTTTCAATGTGAAATAGACCTTTTCACCTCTTCTTCGTGCCTCTCCGGTTACATCAATATCGGAGTGATTATATATAAGTGGGTTCACATCGGGTGTAAAATCCTTAAATGCGAATGTTCTGCTGTAGTCGAGTTTCCTTTTGTACCCCGGTTCAGCGGGAGTTCCATCAAACGGAATGCCAACTATGTCGACATCGAGAGCGGCGAGCGCAATGTCGATCGTTTCTGTCGCCGAACACATGGCAAACAGAAATCCTCCCTGTTGCACATATTCCCTTATCTTCAAGGCAACTGCGTGTTTCAATCTCCACACAGATGAGAAGCCAAGTTTTTTTGCCATATTCTCATTTATTGAGACCTCCCTCTTGTACCAATCTGTATTGTGATAGCTCCTGTAGAACTTGCCGTATTGTCCGGTAAAATCCTCGTGGTGAAGATGGACCCAGTCATAGGAAGATAAGGCGCCCGACAGAACCTCTTCATCCCATATAGCATCGTAAGGAATCTCGGCGTACTCAAGCACGAGTCTAACCGCATCATCCCAGGGAGAAAAATGTGGAGGTACATATACGGCAACCTTTGGCGCTTCCTCCAATATCACCTTCTCCATATTTTGATTCTCAACGAGCTTATATATCTGCCGCACACTTGCTTCATCTATTATGGAGTATCCAACATTCTTCTCCTTACATAGATTTTCTATCTCTCTGGCGTAGTCTATCAGAAAAGAGCCTCCCCTGTAATTCAGAAGCCATTCGACCCTCTTTTCCGAGAGCAGTGACTGATATGCAATCCCGTATGCACGAAGGTGTTCAGTTTGCATTGTATCCATATATATGAGTAGCCTCGCCGGAAATAGTGGAACCGAGATAAGTAGCCCTATAGAAAAAAATAATTTGCGCATTTTGTCCTGTAGACAGAGATTGCGGATTGTAGATATTTCTTAAGGTTTGAGCGTATAGGAAAATATACAACAAGTCATAGTCCCGGGTATGTGTCAGATGGTGATTGTTTCAGAGGTTGCTTCGGCTTCGCCTCGCCCTGTTAGATAGCTTTGCATCTAACGGGGCGAGCAATGACATCCCTCGCAATGACATCACTCCTGACAACCACAATAATAAAGAAATCATAGATAAACTGCGTTTACCCCGTTAAATAGAACTGTTCTTAATAACTCTCTGATGTTTTATCGTTGCATTATTTATTTAACGGGGTGAATCTGCGTCCAATTTTTTTCTTGTCGGGCAGCCATTTGACATATTTTTCGATGCCTTTCCTTACACCCTCGGTTACAGCCCTCGATGATATCGTTGCGGCGGTGATGGCATCGATCGTGCCGCCATCTTTTTTTAATTGAATATCCTTTATCTTCTTTCCCCTGAACTGTTTCATAAACCAGGGTTCTGTTATTCTCACGCCAAGTCCCGGTGTCTCTTTCAATCCTTCAGAGGGGGTAGCGGGTCTTATTGCCACAACGCCGGTATCGGTTGCAAGAGCAACCAGCGTTTCGATCGGTCCGCCATAGCCCATTGGGAAAACCTTAAATACGATTCCCACTTTATTCCCCACTGAATCTATCGCTATCCAAAGGGTATCCCTCAGAAGCGTATCTCCCTCCACCACAAGCGGATCGAACACGCAAGCAGAAGGAAAAACCACCTTCAACTGTTCATCCAACTTTGTTCTTATTCCCTCCTCAATTATGGGTGTGGTAACCGAATATACCCACGAAAGAAGCCCAGCTGCCGTGAGACACACTATCAGCAGTGATAGCACCATCTTTACCTTCATATATCCTCCATCTTTGCTTTTGAAATCAACCGCAGAGAGCATAAGGTCAAATCAAAAATCAAAATGTAAATATCAAAATTACATATAAAAATGCAAAATTGCAACCACGAATATTATGAATTGGACGAACAGTCACAAATAAAAAAAAAATAGTTTAAGGTTTGTTCTTGTAATTTGGGGCATTTGTGTTATTAGTGTTATACTTTTTGATTTTTAATTTGTCATTTTGCATTTTGATATTTGATTTTTACTTTTCTACTATCCGTTCCAAGTGCTCTCGTATTATACACCAAATATCGGGATTTGTCAACAGATTTTTTTATGAAAATTTGATTGGTTATTCCACATCAGGCTGTGCATAAAAGCCAAAAATGGTAGCCGCAAGCTTTGGTGGTTGTGCAAAAACAGCCATGCAGCAAGTTGGAGTTAATCTGTGGAGTTAATCCGTGGAGTTAATCCGTTGCACAGCATCCGTATGGAAAGGATTTTATATAAAAGGCTGACGCCTTAATTCCAAAGGCTAACGCCTTAATTCCAAAGGCTGACCTGCTTACCGCCCATACGGGTCGTATGACCTATACAGGTCGTATGACAGGCAGGCACTCCAAAACCCGTTAGTAAATAAGTGGAGTGCCCTGCCTTGGCGGGGCAATAGAGGAACTACTGTGTTTTACACAGTACTGATTTATATACAGGTATGTAAGGAGTAATAACAAAAGGGAATTTACCCATATCTACCTGAGCAGAACCGTCTATAACAAAGAAGGGGGATAGAGTAACTCCATCCCCCTTCTTGCAAGCGGGTATTTAGAAGCCCATTGCCGTCCAGATATAGCCGCCAAGCATAGCAGTGAGGTCTTCCCCAAAGTATTTGCCGGGAATCCAGTATCCAGCCGTAGCCCCAAAGGTGATGGTCTCCTGGTAGGTATACTTCGCCATAAGAGCGATCTCGTTTCCCATAGCAGCTTCATTATCAATAACTGGAGTAGCGGGATCATCCGCATCAAGAGTTTTGTTTCTTGCATACATAAAGTAGTCTGCCCTGAGAGCAACCGGGCCATTGGTAAAGCCGATGTTTGCGTTGATGACATTGAGATTGGCAACCATCGGTTCCCAGGGTGCGAGCAGTGAAAATCCACAGCAAGTTCTCAGAAGGTGAGCGGGACCAAATCCGGGCCAGTCCTTGTAGAATCCGAATGTGTAGGGACCCCAGGTGGGAGATTCGTAAACTGTATTTTCATCTCCATATGAGTAATCTCCCTCTAAAGTATCACCGCTAAATGAGACATAGGCGCCACCGATCGTAACGGGCATTCCGGGAGGAGTATATCCAGCTCTCGCCATATAGTGCATTCCCTTATAGTCTACTTTGTTCTCGTCGCCATTCTTCTCTTCTTCTACAAATTCTTGGCTGCCCATCATCATCGTAAACTCTGCCGCAAAGTTGAGTCCCGTCGCTGGGGAACCTTCACTTCTCAATCCGAGCCACATGGGATTGTCCTTTATTGTACCATACTGTGTTTTATAAGCTATTGCCTCTGTATTGCGGGTTCTGTAGAAACCGTAAGGACTCAAATTTACATTACCCTCAAGGAGTTTGGCGGTTGCCCATATGCCATACAGGTCCCAATCATCGGGTACTTCTGGTGTCCCAGAACCGATGAAACCCGTTCCACCGCCTTCCACGAGTCTGTAACCGAAGACATCGAAGTCGAACATTTCGGAACCATACGAGAGTTTTGCACCCATAAATCCGTCTTCACCGCCGTCGAACACCTGGTCGCCATAGCAGATGTGTTGTTTCCCTACAGTGAGAGAGAATGGGGTATCGAAGAGATCGGCTACATTGAGGTATGCTTCCATGAGATGAACACCGTTGGCAGCAAAACCAGCTGGAGCACCGCATCCTTCCGGGCCTTCACAGGTTATGGCATGTTTGCCGTAAGTTCCCCAATCGCCGATGGTCACATGAGTACCTACACCCGCTCCAAAATCTGCGTTTACTGAGATATCACCGTGCATATAATAGTGCTGGTCGCCGTCACTGGTGCCGGTGTCGAAGTCGGCATTATTCCAGAAGAACGAGTATGTATACCACAATCCATGGTATGTGAGCGTTGGGCCACCTGCAAAGACGAATGTGGTCAGGAAGACCATCGATACGAGTACAACGAGCGTCTTTTTAGACATACATCCCTCCTTTTCTTGAGGGGGCACCTGTGTCCCCCATCATCATTAACAACTATCTCACCCGCATTCCCTTCTCTTCATCCCAGTGCAGAGGGTTATCTTCCGGAAGAGGTGCACCGGGAGCCTCATCTATCGAGACACCGTATTCCCAATCGGGAGGACATATCGCGATGTATCTCGCATATCCTCCCGTGCCACCCATCGGTTTTGCGTATCCAACCGCTATGAGTGCACCCGTCTCGGGAACCATCCAGAGATTAGCAACGCCCTCTGCCTGACAATAATTATGAGTTAAGAGCCATGTCTCCCCAATCATCGCACCTGTAGTATCAGTATCCAAACATTCATGTCCATGGAATAATATATGTCGCTCTTCATGTAGATACTTCAGGGCATCGAGTGTTATCCCTGGGAGGTGTTCCTCAAACGCCTTGGTGGGCCACTTCTTTGACTGATCTGAGCGAATCATCACAACCGAACCTTCGGGTATTTCTCCATACTTCGTCTCCCAAGCCTTTATATCATCGAGAGTGCAGTGGTAGTCTGGTTCCTTTTCTACTTTCTCATGGACATCTATTACCACAAGTGGTCTTATGCAGTATGTAGCAGGCAACTGATCAATTGTAGCACCCTTTGGATAGAAATGTGCTGGAGGGTCTAACTGAGTTCCATATTGGTCTGTAGGAAGCTCATAAGCCGTAGCAATGAATCCGTGCTTCTCATACTCAAACACATCTCCTTTCGATACATAGCCTGGCCAGTCTATACCAGCCCTGCAGGGCTTAAATTTTGCATGTCCAAATCCTGCCCAAACTGGTATCGTGGGAGAGAATGCATGGGTAAGATCTACATACTTGGCATTCGCAAAATGGGCATCATATATTGCCCATAGCGCGGGCTTCTTTGCAAACCCGAACAGCGTAGAGGCTGCAAAGAGCACTACCAACACAGGAGCTGTTTTCTTGAACATATCCACCTCCTTTTTATAAAGCTCCAAGAAAAGGCAATCCTTCTCCTATCTACGCATGGGCATCACCTCCCTTTAATTTCTTTGACATGCTCTGTGGGGATATTGTACTGTCCCTTTCTTCCCTTTATTTGCATAAAAACAAAGGACAGGATGACGATAAAGATGAGGATACACATTCCAGTAAAACTCGTCCACCTCGGATAATCTCCGTAACCTTTTTGAACCAACTTTACGAGCTCCCATACGAAGGATATCCCGAGTATGGCGGGAGTAACTATCATAATCATCACATCCCACCACTTGCCGATCCTGAATTCGGAAACTTCGTTCACATACTCCCTCATCTTACGAGATTTGTATATATAACCAATCGCTACACACTCAAGAAATCCAACAAGTGTCAGTCCGAAGGTGCAGGTAAAATAGTCTACCATATCCAACCAATAGATACCACCTCTTGTTGTAAACAATATACCGACCAGGAATCCGAAAATACATACTATGGGCAAGATCCACTTTTTCGAGAAGTGCCATTTGTCGGTAAATCCGGCGACAAATGGCTCTACCTGAGAAAATGCAGAATCTATCCCCAGGGTTAAGAGCATGATAAAAAATAATATGCCAAAGAACGGTGCCCAGAATGGAAGTAGCCTTATTGCCGTGGGGTAGGTTACAAATGCAAGTCCGAGACCGGACTTGGTGACCTCGGGTACACCCACCCCCATCGACTGCGCCAGGTAACCCAGTGTGGAAAAGACTGCAAAGCCGGCAAAGAAACTGGTGCCACAGTTGGCGAAAGAAATAATATATGCGTTATTTGATATATCTGATTTCTTTGGGAGGTAACTGGAATATACGATAAGTATGCCCATGGCGAGGGATAGGGTGAAGAATACCTGTCCGTAGGCAGCCAGCCACACATTTGGCTTCAGGAGGGCAGTAAAATCGGGGGTGAGATAGAATTTCAATCCATCCACAGCTCCCGGTAGTGTGAGACCTCTGACAACCATAATAATGAGGATAGCCCAGGGTATTGTCACCGTCCACATAACCACCTTGCCGACAGCCTTTACACCCTTGAATAGGCAAAGATATATGGCTATCCACACCACGGCAAGTCCCGCAAGTATTGGCCATCTTATACCACCCAGGATTCCGGGTCCGCCACTGGTTTGAAGGAAATGGTTGTAGAAGAAGTTTTGGGTATTTGTTCCCCATCTCAATGTCGCTGAATAAACTGCATAATCAACGCTCCATGCCATTATAACGGGATAATAGAAAAATATGAGCATAATGGCAAACAGAGGAAGCCAGCCAATCCATTCCGTCTTTTTACCCACAATCCGGGCAAACGCCGAAGGAGCCCCGGCTTGTGCCTTTCTGCCGAGGGCAAACTCCAAAATCATCAATGGAATACCCGCTGTAATCAGTGCAACAAAATAGGGAATTAGAAATGCCCCACCACCATTCGCATAGCATATATAGGGGAACCTCCATATATTACCGAGTCCAATTGCTGAGCCTATTGCCGCCATAATAAAGGAAGTACGACATCCCCATCGTTCCCTTTTATCGACCATTTCACCACCTGTATTTAAGACAATTTTCCAAGTGCTTCGTCGAGTTGGTCTAATGTATAGGCTTTGAGACTGGTGGTTCTGACATATCCGGTAGAGCTCAGGGACATAACAAACGCCAGGGCTGTTTTGTCATCGGAGACCTCAATAAGACTTACAAAGTCATAATCACCCATTACCTTGTAGAAGCCCTTGAGATTGCATTCCCCCAGCCTCTTGGAGTTTTCTATAACTTTTTTGATCCATCTTGGGGTATCTTTACCGACCTTAAGCCCCTCCTCCGTCATCTTCATCAGGATAATATAAGTTTGCATAAACTTTTCCTCCTTTCCTTAAGATTCTTTTTTCTCTTTTCCACTTCTCATTGCCCTGCGGAGACAAAGGGCTAAGCCTCCATAGAGCACCAAACAACCAAATATCAACATAACGATCGCCGATGCGGGCATTTACTCCTCCCTTCCTTTTGTTTTCGCAAGCACAAAGGATAATATAATGATGAGGACGAGAATACCTATTCCAACAAAACTCGTCCACCTCGGGTAACTTCCATAACCATTTTGAACCAACTTTATAAGCTCCCATACGAAGGATATCCCGAGTATGGCGGGAGTAACTATCATAATCATCACATCCCACCACTTCCCGATCTTGAATTCGGAAACCTCGTTCACGTACTCCCTCATCTTACGAGCCTTGTATATGTAACCAATTGCTACGCACTCAAGAAATCCAACGAGACACAGCCCAAAGGTACAGGTGAAATAATCTACTATATCCAACCAGTAGAATCCCCCCCGGGTTGTAAATAAAACTCCCACGAGAAAGCCGAAAAAACAGATCAGGGGTAGCGCCCACTTTTTGGAGAAGTGCCATTTGTCAGTAAATCCCGCGACAAATGGCTCTACCTGTGAGAATGCAGAATCTATCCCCAGGGTTAAGAGCATGATAAAAAATAATATGCCAAAGAACGGTGCACAAAATGGAAGTAACCTTATTACCGTGGGATAGGTTACAAATGCAAGTCCGAGACCGGACTTGGCGACCTCGGGCACACCCACCCCCATCGACTGTGCCAGGTAACCCAGTGTGGAAAAGACTGCAAAGCCGGCAAAGAAACTGGTGCCACAGTTGGCGAGAGAGGCGATGTATGCATTGTTTGATATATCTGATTTCTTTGGGAGGTAACTGGAATATACAATGAGTGTGCCCATGGCGAGGGATAGGGTGAAGAATACCTGTCCGTATGCAGCCAGCCACACATTTGGCTTCAGGAGGGCAGTAAAATCGGGGGTGAGATAGAATTTCAATCCATCCACAGCCCCCGGTAGCGTGAGACCCCTGACGACCATGATAACGAGGATAGCCCAGGGTATTGTCACCGTCCACATAACCACCTTGCCGACAGCCTTTATACCCTTGAATAAGCAGAGATATATGGCTATCCACACCACGGCAAGTCCCGCGAGTATTGGCCATCTTATACCACCCAGGATTCCGGGTCCACCACTGGTCTGAAGGAAATGGTTGTAGAAAAAGTTTTGGGTATCTGTCCCCCATCTCAATGTCGCAGAATGAACCGCATAATTAACGCTCCACGCCATTATGGTGGGGTAGTATAGAAATATGAGCATGACGGCAAACAGAGAAAGCCATCCAATCCATTCCGTCTTTTTACCCACGATCCGGGCAAACGCCGAAGGAGCCCCGGCTTGTGCTTTTCTGCCGAGGGCAAACTCCAAAATCATCAATGGAATGCCCGCTGTAATCAGTGCAACGAAATAGGGAATTAGAAATGCCCCACCACCGTTCGCATAGCATATATAGGGGAACCTCCAGACATTTCCGAGTCCAATTGCCGCACCTATGGATGCCATAATAAATCCAGCTCTACTTCCCCATCTCTCCCTCTCTTCCATTGCCCCTCCTTTCAAAATACTATACTTTTTTTGCAACTCTGTGATATTATAATACTATTTTTAAAAAAAGTCAAGGAAAAAATTTTTAACCGATGAATGGATGAATAAATGGTTTCTATGAGTTAACTGTCTGTGTCGTATGGGATTAGCCAATATTTCCGAAAATATTTTTTGGCAAAGTCCTTATATGTCAAAAGAAATTTTTTTGATTTAGAGGGCAAGAGGAATTCAAGGAAGAGCTCTTAATCTACCAGCCCCAATTCCTTGAGTTTCTTTTCTGTGGGAATACCATTTTCATCCCATTCCCTCAGTTTGTAATACTCGTCAAGCATGGTATCAAGTGTTTCTTTTGATATGAAATGTCCCTTTGCGGGGCCGGCAGGTAATGGCTCTTCCATAACTCTCGGTGGAAGGGTATCATCCTTTCTTGAGATTCCCTCTCTTACCGCCAGCAGTCTCGTGAGATTCCAGATCCTCTCCCCGGCGAGGACATACTCTTCCTTTGTGAATTCCAATCCGGTGGAAAAGGTTAAGAGGTCGGCAAATTGGTCCTCTGAAAAGGGCATAAAATCGCATAGGTCAAGTGAAAAGCAGGCTGCTCGCTCATCCTGGTTGTATTTGACAAACTCGGCTCTGCCCTCTGTGCTGAATCTCTTGAGTTTGCCGTAGAGCTCTGCCCTCGGCACCCATACCCTTTGATGGCATCCGCCCCTATCTGCGGTTGCAAAGGCAAGCGCCATGCCATAGGATGCGCGAGTATCTACCCCCGCCAGTTCAAGTCCTTTGACATGCATCGCGAATCTGTGGGAATCATTGCCTATCGCTTCCGCTGCCTTTCGCACACCTTTGGAGAACAGGTCACCAATTCCCTCTCTGTATGCCATAAGTTTTATAAACCGGATGAGTGCTTCACCATCACCGAATTTTAGTTCCATCCCGGGCTTGATAAGCCCCTTTTCGTAACACTCCATGGCGAATCCTGCGCAATTACCGGCAGACATCGCATCCAGTCCCAGGTCGTTACACAGGATATGTGCATAAGTTACCCATTCGTACGAATCAATAAGACAATTGGAACCGAAGAGTACGGTGGGTTCATATTCGGGAGCCTCGTATTTTTTGCCCTTATATTCGCCCTTTTTCAATACACTCACCTTTGTACAGGATACGGGACAGGCATAGCAGGTTGTTGTACCAGCCCAGATGTTTTCTTCCCATAGTTTTTCAGGGACCAGGTTGAGAATTTGCGGAAAATCAATTCCGCTGTAGTTTTTTATCGGCAGGGTGCCGCCGTCGATTCCCTCCCATATACAAACGAGCGTTCCCAATACATGTCTCTTTATGCGGTTTGGATGGGTGTGCAGAGAGCGATTTAGGTCTTTTACGAGTTTTTTGAATCTATCGGGGTGGGTATAAGTGGGTCTCTTATCTCCCGGTTCCACTACAATTGCCTTTAGTCTCTTTGAACCCATTACGGCTCCAGGACCGCATCTCCCCGCCTGGCGTCCACAATCAAAAGATATACAGGCAAAATTGGCGAGGTTCTCACCGGCGGGTCCTATAATTCCACAGCTCGTCCCGGGATACCTTGTCTTCAATATCTCGTCTGTCTCAAATACTCCCTTCCCCCAGAGGTCGCCGGCATCGACTATTTCACAGGATTCGTCTCTAATCCGAAGATAGACGGGTTTTTCCGAACTTCCCTTGATTACAATTCCATCGAAACCCGCAAATTTGAGTTTCGGACCGAAGTAACCGCCGACGTGTCCATCGGTGAATATCCCGGTCTCGGGTGATTTCGTTATCACTGAAAATCTGCCAGAAGATGGGGCGAGGGTACCCGTTAGTGGGCCCGTCATAACGATAAGTAGATTATCGGGGCTTAAGGGTGGAGTCCCCGGGGCAACTCTATCCATAAGTATTTTTGCACCATATCCCTTTGCCCCAATGAATTTCCTCGCCAGTTTTGGGTCTATCGGGGTAGCCTCTGTTTTTCCGCTCGTTAAATCTACCTCTAATATTTTTCCCATATATCCACCTAACATATATACCCCCTATACATTGGGTCATTGAGTCACTAGTGTCATGGAACATAAATAAGTTTACAATGTCATTGCGAGGCGAAGCCGAAGCAATCTCGTCTATGAGATTGCCACGCTCCCTATGGTCGCTCGCAATGACAGGTGTAAAGATACTTCAGTTACAAGACACTAGGTCATTGGGTCATTGAGTCATTACAGGACCTTTCCAACGGTCCAGATGATGAAGATAAGTCCTATCGCTACAGTATAAGCAAACTTCTCTCTTCCTTTTAAAAAATTGCTTATAATCTTTCCAAGGTTATACCCGAGCCAGACACTTACTGAACCTCCCATAGCAGCGAGGGTACCATTTATCCCCACATATCGCAAAACCTTTGGAAGCCCCCCGCTCACCCAGTAATGGTATCTAAAAAGGTAGGTGATTGTAAATGCAAAAAGGACATATCCAATGTATGCACCGGATATTCCAATCAGGATGGGTTTTTCTCTTTTAACCATGCTCTTCGCTATATCGAATCCCACTCCGAGTAAAAGGATCGCCAGAAGATGACAGTAGTGTGGGCCCGCGTTTACAAGTCTAAAGAGGGATGCGGTTGCGGCAATGAGTGTCGCCGAACCGAGCCTGGGAATCAGTTTTGACGCCATTCCCAGAATTCCCAGGGCAATTATTGAGAGAAAGACCCCCGCATACGGAACATTCACTCCATAGAGAGCACCGCCGACTGCGACCTCATAATATCCCCATAAAGACCCGAGAAAGAGTATAGAGAGTATCTCTTTTTTATGCATTCACACCTCCAGTTTTATATCTATCCTTTTTGTTACCCCTTCTTTCTTCTTGAGAGAGGATACAAGTCCGAGGATGGTATTTTTTAGGGTGGTTTTGAGGAAGGGGTTTAATGGAATGTTCTTGTCGTTGATTTGAAGTCTCACTACCCCATTCTCTTCCTTTGTGAGTATCTCCAGAAAATCGATAATTCTCCCGGGTTCATCTGGGTGAAGTACGGGTTTGTCGGTGTTCAATTCGAAATCACTTATTATCGCCACGGCATCTTCTGTCTTTGGCTCTTCGTCTATGCCCTTTCTTAGTAGCTCGAATTTTCTTATCTTCTTTGCATTCTTGAACCCCTCGGCGAGTACGAAATCACATCCACTGAGATGGTCGATTGCGAGATCACCTGGTTGTACTTGTTCATCTGTTGTTTTTATCACACCTATTTGACCGGGGCTGTATACAACAACCCCCCACGCCCCTTCTTTTCTGAACCGATGGGAGTCCTTACCGGGATGGTCCAATTCAAATCCCTCGGGACAATGTTTGATACATCCAACCCTGTAACCCCTTTTTGTAAGTTCCTTTATGAGTGAGGTTATGAGCCGGGTCTTGCCCGTATCCGAGGCACCCGTTATGGAGAGCACAAGCATTTCAGACTCCCTTCATACCCATGGGTGTGCGGTGGATGCTGATGAGGTCGTTGAGAAGTGCAAAGCCCGTTTCTCTTTTACCCGCCCCGGGGCCAACTATTGTTACCCGGCCGAGGATATCGGTTTTGAACTGAATGGCATTCCCCACTCCCGAGATATGGAAGAGGATATTACCATCATCTACCTTTTCGGGAGATACTTTTGCCTTCACTTTTCCATTCTCCTTCCATGCCCTGGCAATGAGTTTATACCTTTTGTGCTCTCCTTTTGCATCCTTGATATTGGAGGGGGTTATGCCCGTAATTCCTTCCCTTTCCACATCGGAGACCTTTAAATTTGCACCCATCAGGACATTTGAGAGGATGACTATTTTTGCAAGGGCATCCCAACCCTCTACATCTGCGTCGGGTTTTGTCTCGGCGTAACCGAGCCTCTGTGCCTCCCTGAGTGCTTCACTGTAGTCTTTACCCGCATCCATCTGGGTGAGTATATAATTTGTGGTTCCATTCATTATTCCAATTATCTCACTTATATTCGTGCCCGCAAGAGTAAGGAGGCTGAGGTTTATTGCGGGCGTGCCGCTCAAGACAGTTCCCTCAAACCCAAGGGATTTTCCCCTGTCCTTTGCAAGCTGCGCGAGTTCTCTGTAAAAGAGCGCTATGGGTCCCTTGTTGGTCGTTATCACATGTTTACCTCTCTTCAAAGCGGTTCTTATATGAGTGAGCCCGGGTTCACCACTCTCCAGATTCGTTGGCGTAGCCTCTGCAATTATGTCTGCATTTGTTTCTTCTATTGTTTTTATACTGTCCCATCCCTTAATACCCCCGGCATATCCATCTATCTTCCCCTCTTTTTTCACGAGGGTGAGTATTTCCTTCAAGTTGACACCGGCATTTTCATATATACTTCCCTTTATGGGGTCAGAGATTGCCACAACCTCGAATTCAAGTCCATAAGTATTTTTTAAAGATTCTCTCTTCTCTTGTAGGAGTTCAGCAAAACCCTGTCCCACGGTGCCAAATCCTATAATGGCAAGATTATAAGTCATTCTACCCCCTTCAAAATTAACAATTTTCAATTGAAAATTTTCAATTGAGGAAAGATATACTTATCTGGTGAGCGATACCGAGGTCCACCATGGGTGATGCAGTATAATCAATCTTTAACCTATTCCGCACAACTCCAATGCCAAAAGACAATCCCGCAGTCACATCTGTAGAAACATCTACTGCGAGATCTTGCCACCGGGAGGAGTATCCCGCTCTGAAGAAAAAGTTGGGTGAGAGGGGTATCTCTGCACCCAGAATGAAATCTTGTCCTCCATTTATCTGTCGTTCAATATCCAGACTAAAAATGTAAGGTGGGAGAGGTTGATATGCCAAACCCGCCTTTATCTTGTACGGCAGATTTTCTCTTGTATCTCTGAAGGGTATGATTTCATAGCCGAGATTGTTAAGGCTGAGACCGAGGTCAATGTGAGGAACTGTAGGTGGTGTATATATAATTCCTATGTCAACTGCGGGGGCAAAGGCAGAGTATTTATCTATATTCTCGTATATCAGGTTTACAGACAACCCTCCCTTAAACGAGCCGATATGTCTGGCATAGGCAAATTTCGTGGAGAGAGAGACCGGGGTAAAACTGCCATTTAAATTGTCGTCCACATCCCTTCCCTCAATACTTCCAAGATTTACATAGTTGATTGCAATGCCAATCACCCCGTTGAAATCTGGTTTTTCCCACAGTATGATGCCCGAGTTTATCCCCGCTATATAGTGCCGCAGAGTTGAACTGAATGTAGTGGTGGTTATATTACATATTCCGGCGGGGTTGTAGAATATACTGTGGGGATCGCCGAAGGCGGAGAATCCGCCACCGACTGCTGTGGGTCTTGCACCACAGGGAATGTTGAGAAAATCGAATATAGTGGTACCATTGCTGCAGTATATAATGGATGGTATGAATGCGAGAAGTAAGAGTCGCTTCATGAGTTCATTTTAACACAAATATCGATGTTTGTCAAGAAAAAAATTACCACAGAGTGCACAGAGAATCTTTGCTAAAAAAGAACAAAAACTCTGTGCTCTCCTTTCTACCTGTCCATACGGATGCCGTGCATCGGTAGACAGGCAAACTCAAGATCTATTCAATCTCAACTATTCTAAACAAATACAAATAGCTCAACCATTTGAGCACACAGAGGATAAATAAATATTGTTTCTCCGTGTCCTCTGTGGTATAGTTTCCTATGCAATCAAGAAAAAATTTCGTTGCCACAGATTACATTCACCCCGTTAGATAATTTCATATCTAACGGGGCAAGGATTTTCTAAAAGTTTTTATGTCATTAGGTGCAAAGAGTATAGCGCTCATGGGTTGCCGTGATTGGGCGGTAGATATTGTTCTGGATTTAGTACGCTGTCTCTGTAATATATTTCATAGTGAAGATGAGGTCCCGAGGTTATGCCACTTGACCCGACAAATGACACTATGTCCCCTTCATTTACTTTGTCTTTTTCTTTTACAGTTACAGTTGAATTGTGTCCATATACGATTTTATAGCCTTCTTTGTTACTTATCTCTAATACATTACCGAGCAGGGAATCTGTCCACACAGCGGTTACAACCCCACTGATGGTTGAAACTATGGGTGTACCAATGGGAGCGGCAATGTCTACCGCCTGGTGGTAAGGAAAAAATCCCTGACTGATCCATCCCTTTGTTGGCCAGATTGAAGGTATATCACCCTCTTGAATCTCACTCTTTGTGTAATTGGGTTGTGTGTCCTCTATGCCGAGAAGCGTTAATAATCGCTGGTTTTCATATACTACTCGATTCAGGTCCGCCGTGACCTTTTCTATTGTTTCCCTCTTCTCTTTTTCGAGAAGCGTAACGCGTTCTTCCAGTGTGAGTGCCCTTCTTGCGAGGCTATAAATAGACCAATACCTGTATCCCAGAAACGCCAGAAAGCCAATTGCTATAAATAACAGGGTTATAAGAAATATAGCGGCACTCTTCGAAATGACTATTCTTCTTACTTTCCCTTCCTTATCGGGGATGAGTATTAAAGATATTTTTTTTGACATATTTGGATTGAGATTGTTTTTTTGTAAGTGATAAAGGACATTTACCTCTTTACCAGCAGGTAGATGAGGTTTTTTATTATACACTAAACCGAGGAATTTGTCAAGAAAAAAATATATCAATCTACCGCAAAAATTTCCTCGATTGCATAGAAAAGTATTTTTGGCGCTCGGATATTCTCGTCACCCTACCTGTCTACCGGCAGGTAGAAAGGGTGACCGACCAGAGCTGGTTGGGTACTGTTTACAGTGCCGATATATTTTTTCTTGACAATGTGGCAGAACTGTGGTATAATATTTACAATTTTCGTGTGAGTATATTTATCCCGCAGTTGTGAGCCAAGGCATAGAGATGTCGGTAGACCTTTTGCAATAGAGCGAAGCGACTTACTCGGTGTCTGAGTTTTCCACAATAACACATATTTAAAAAGGGGGTATCGTGAAAAGGTTGCTTGTTATCTTGATGCTTATCTCCGCGGTGTTTGCCTATGCACAGCAGGAGATAACACTGGTGGACGAGATGTTTGAGGCGGGAGAGTTCAGGGATATAGTAATTTGTGGCAATTATCTACTTACGCCAAATATAAAAGGACTCGCCATATACGATATATCAAATCCCTCATCCCCAGTCCATATAAATACCATAAATACCCCGGGGCGTGCCGAAAATCTGGTAGCGAAGGATAACTATCTCTATCTATTTGATGTTGGCAATGGGATAATACTGTTTGATATAACAGACCCCTCTTCTCCATCTATCCTCGATACATTTCATTTCTATAATGGAATGTATCTGTATTACCCTCACCACACGGTGGAGATTTACGGTAATATGCTCTACTACCCGGATTATGTGAATTACAATGCGTATCTTAAGGTTCTTGATATCACCAATCCCCTTAGTCCTGTTCCAAGAGATAGTATTCAGATTTCTAACTATTCCTATGACCTTCAAGTAAACTATCCGTACTGTTATATGACCGACAACACTCAAAGCATATATATTCTTAATTTGTCTGACCCTGATTCTATTTGTGTAGTAGATACCATTTCCCTTGGGGGCAGGGGCTACGGTATGGTAACAGTGGATAACTATCTTTATGTTGGAACTGATTATTCCTACGGTGTAGAGGTTTTTGACATCACAAATCCGGTGTCTCCCGATAGTGCTGGATACTTTCTCGATGAATGGTACGCCTACTATTCTTTAGTTGAGGAAAACAGTGTGCTTTATGGCTACCGTCACGGCGGCAGGCTTGCGATATTTGATATATCAAATCCTACCGAAATAGACACCGTTGGACTTGCTCCTTTTTCGTATGGTGGGGGTGGGGGTTGTATGTTCGGGGAAGACACCCTCCTTGCTATGACAGCCAGCCGTTCTACAGCTTCAGGAAATTACTATGGAATGGGCATTATGGGAATTTCTGACCCAATTTCTCCCAATAATCTCTCGTACACCATTACCGATAAGGGACCCATTCAATTTGTAAAAACCACGGGAAATAATTTGATTATGGCAAATCCTGGAGAGATATATTGTTACGGTATACAAAATCCCGCATCTCCATATCTTCTCTCAGATTATAATCCTTCTCCTTGCAATGTCTATAAGCTGGCAGTTGATTCAAACTATGTATATTATGCGAGCTCCTGGCATTACAGCCTGGGGGCACTCAGCCTGCCTGGCCTCTCTCCTGCAGGTTCATTTTCAACACAACAGTATCTCTTTGATATTGTTGCCTCAAATGGGTATGTCTATGGGGTAAGGGATACCCTCAGGGTGTTTCAGGTGATAGATGACAGCCTTCAGCAGTTAGGGGTCTATCAAGATTGTGTAAACACGATACATCTCTTTGTCAGAGATACCCTCCTCTTTTTCTATGACTATGACTCGGCATTGTTTAAAATATTAAATGTGTCCAACCCGTCTTCTCCGACGCTTGCAGGGGGACTTAACCCGGAGAAAAATCTCTGGTACTCTCCAATTCTCGTGGATGGTGATTATGGATATTTCCTGTATGGAGATAGTCTCCTGGTTTATCATTTTGGAAGCAACTTTTCCTCTATGGATTTTGTTGGCTCTTTGTTTCTTGATAATTATGTAGAGGGTGGTGATATTGCGGTTCAGGATACATTTATGTATATCGCCGGAAACGAATATCTCACTATACTCAAAACCACAACCCCGGATTCGCCTATTCTGGTAGATAGGTATAACACATCGGGAATTCCTGAAGGGGTTGCTCCCTATGGAGATTATGTATATGTGGCTGATAACACATCTCTCGGAATATATCATTTTCAGGTTACGGGTATAGAAGAGGAACCCGCTGGGGGTGAAGGAGTCATAAACCTTGCCGTGACACCCAATCCCGCGATGGAATTCTTTACCATCTCGTATTCAATTCCCAGAAAAAGCAGGGTTAAGGTAGGTATCTATGACCTCACGGGCAGGCTCGTCAGGTCTTTCCCAATTAACCAATCAACCAATCAACTAATTAACCATATTATCTGGAAGGGTGAAGATGACAGGGGTAAAAAGGTCTCTCGGGGAGTATATTTCTGTTTGGTTGAAACGCAGCATTCGATAACGAGCCGCAAGGTAGTGCTGCTGAAGTAGAAAGGAGGAGCTATGAGAAAAGCTATACTGGTTCTGGGTCTTATAATACCGGTATTCTGTGCGGCGGGAATTCCCTTTGGTGTGGAGGGAGGGGCGGGCTTAGCCATACAGGAGAATAACAATGCCTTCTTTACCGATGGAAGTGCAATCCTCCACATCTACAGAAACTTCTATGCGAGGACAGAAGTAGCGAGTCTGAGTTTCCCCTCCGGTGGAACTATTATTTCCCTTGGCACGGGACAGGGTTTTGATGTAATGATGTTCTTGCCCGGCGCGGGTATTACACCATACGGGTTAAGCGGGCTGTATTTTATGTCCGGAGGAGGATTATCTACATTTAACCTGAAGCTCGGTGGCGGCGCAGAATTCAAACTTACAGGTTCCAAGATGGCTCCGTTTGTCGAGGCTACCATAGATATTTTATCTACAAGTATAAATAGTCACTCGCATTCAACCAATGTCATCACCATAAAAGGAGGAATAAGAATGAGGTAATTACCGGCAAAAGGTTTTTTAAGACAAAGAGAATAGAGAGCGGTATCTATTATTGATAAAAGAGTACAGTGATAAATGTGAGCTTTTAGAAGAATTATTAGGACGGACACTGAAGCCAAAAGCGGTCAGAAGATCCAAAAGGAATAAATAAATGGTCGCTGTCCCTATTATCCTAGGAGCAAGGAAAAAGGTAAAAGGACATATGATTTTTGCACTGTTAATACTCATAAGTCAGCTGAGTCAGCCCACCGATTCCGTTGTTGAGTATAAGTATACAATGCACAGCGGCAGCACACTGAGTGAGATACTTGAAAACAGCGGGTTGGGCAGGCAGTCTTATGTGAGGCTGATATCCATTCTTGAAGACAGTATGAATGTGAGGAAATGCTATCCCGGAGATGAGATAAATATAAAGAGAGTCGGCGACAGATTAGTGGAGTTTGAGTTTGTTGGAAAGGGTGGGGACTTTAAGGTAGACAGCCTGTATAATTTCAAAAAACGGGTGGAGAAACTCGTGCTCTCACTTATCAGGGGGTCTATAAACGGAGGGTCCCTGTGGGATGCAATGATAGAGAACGGGGGTTCACCAAATCTCATTTATAGATTTGCTGACGAGATATTTACTTGGGATATAGATTTCAATACAGAGACACGGGTTGGGGATGAGTTCGTAATAGTTGTATACAAAAAGTATGCGGGAGAAAAATTCCTCTCTTATGGAGATATACTGTATGCATCCTATAAGAGAAAGAAGAAAAATTTGGAGGCATTTTATTACATACCCCGGGGGAGAAGGCACGACTATTACGACCCAAAGGGAAGGTCTCTCCAGAGGGTATTTCTGAGAGCTCCCCTGTCCTATAAGAGAATAAGTTCGAAATTCACCAAATCCAGGTTGCATCCGATTTTGCATATCAGAAGACCCCACTACGGTGTGGATTATGCAGCCCCAATAGGTACACCTGTAAGAACTATCGGTGATGGCAAGATAACCTTCAGAGGGTGGAATGGTGGATACGGGAATCAGGTGATTATCCAGCACGGCTCTCGTTACAAGACTTACTATGGACACCTTTCAAGATTTGCAAGGGGAATAAAAAGGGGGAAATATGTAAAACAGGGAGATGTGATTGGATATGTTGGTTCGACCGGACTTTCTACGGGTCCCCACCTGGATTTCAGGATTAAAAAGAATGGAAGGTGGATAAATCCCCAGAAACTCGACCCTCCCTCCAGGAGGGCACCCATCTCGAAAGAAGAGATGGAGAATTTTGAAAAATATAAAGGGCAAATTTTATCCCTCCGGAGAGATCTTGGGGCGTCCAGGAATCTCTCAATAATGATGGGAATAAGAAATGCCCTTATAGAATCACCGCTAAAATAATCTTAAACTGCCATTTTCTTTGCCAACCTTGCTTTCTTTCTCGCCGCGGTATTTTTGTGAATAATTCTCTTCTTCGCCGCCCTATCAATTGCGGAGTATGTCTCTGAAAGTGCGGTAGCCTTTTCATCGGGGACGGCAGAGAGTGCAGCAGTTATCTTCTTCTTTAGGTGCCTTTTGTAACCCCTATTTCTCAATTTTCTCACCACATTCTGTCTTATTCTCTTTTTTGCCGAGCGACTGTGCGCCATTATCCCTCCGTATTATCAAGTCCGATACTTCAAAAGTTGAACACATTATAACACAAAATTCATTATATGTCAAGGAAAATTTTATCGGCACCGAAGACAGTGCCCAACCAAGCGCCAAAAACACCATCAAATAAGCTTTCCTATGCTGTCAAGGAAAAAATAACTTGACTTTTTGTAAAATATGTGGTAAAATATGAATCTAACAATGTATTTTAACTTGTTTCAAGCCCGATTAAAGGGAGGTTTTATGGGCAAAATAAGAGTGGGTATTATAGGCGTCGGCAACTGTGCTTCTTCGCTTGTCCAGGGTGTTCATTTTTATAGGAATACAAAAGATGAAAAGTCCATCCCCGGCATAATGCACACAAACTTTGGAGGTTATAGAATAAGCGATATAGAATTCTCCTGTGCATTTGATATTGATGTTAATAAGGTAAAGAAAGATCTCGCCGAGGCGATTTACACAAAACCCAACAATACATATAAATTCTGCGATGTCCCAAAACTTAATGTGCCCGTTCTGAGGGGAATGACACACGATGGAATTGGCAAGTATCTCGCCCCCATTATAAAGAAGGCTCCGGGCTCCACTGTTGATATAATCAGGGTTTTAAAGGAGACAAAGACTGATATGTGTATTAACTATTTACCCGTTGGAAGTGAGGAAGCGACAAAATGGTATGTGGAGCAGATTCTACAGGCAGGTGTGGGATTTATAAATTGTATACCCGTGTTTGTAGCTTCTCAGAAATACTGGAGTGACAAATTTAAGGGGTTTGGACTGCCAATTATAGGTGACGACATTAAATCGCAGGTCGGTGCAACTATAGTCCATCGGGTCCTTACGAACTTATTTAAGGATAGGGGTGTTAGGCTTGAACGCACATATCAGTTGAATGTTGGGGGAAATACCGACTTTCTCAATATGCTTGAAAGGGAGAGACTTGAATCCAAGAAGATTTCAAAGACACAGGCAGTAACATCGCAACTTCCATATAAACTTTCGGAAGGTAATGTGCATGTTGGCCCATCTGATTATGTTCCCTGGTTGAAAGACCGCAAATTTGCATTTATAAGACTCGAGGGAACCACCTTTGGCAATGTTCCCCTTACGGCAGAGCTTAAGCTTGAAGTGTGGGATTCTCCAAATTCTGCGGGAGTTGTTATAGACGCAATAAGAGCGCTCAAAATCGCCTTGGATGCGGGGCTCGCGGGAAGTATGATAGAACCGTCCTCATACTTTATGAAGTCTCCTCCCATACAATATACGGATGATGTGGCGAGAAATAAGTTGGAGGAGTTCATAAAGAAGTATGCAAAGACGGTTTCTGCTCACAAGTCCGTTAGCTAACGGAAAGGCTTAGCCTATGCCAGAATTTCTTGTTACATTCGAAGGAGTAGAGGGATGCGGTAAGAGTATACAAGCGAGGCTTTTATACGAGTACCTGCAGAGTAAAGGTATCTCCTCAATTCTCACAAGGGAACCGGGCGGGTCGGATATATCGGAGAGAATAAGGGACATACTTCTCGACCGCAGACACCTTGATATGGTTCCCTATACAGAGTTGTTTCTTTATCTCGCTTCGAGGGCACAACACACTCAGGAGGTTATAAAACCCGCCCTTGCCCAGGGGAAGGTTGTCATCTGCGATAGATATATAGATGCCTCTGTGGCATATCAGGGAGAGGGAAGGGGTATATCCAAAAACCTGATAAAGCAACTCAATAAAACTGCCACCGGTGGTTTATTGCCCAATTTGACTTTTCTCTTGGATATGGACACCGAGATTGCTCTGAAGAGAATAGAGAGAGAAGATAGGCTTGAGATGGAGGGTGTGGAGTTTCATAATCGCATCAGAAGTGGTTATCTTAAGCTGAACCGGGAAAATCCGGAAAGGATCGTGCTTCTGAACGGTATGAGAAGCATAAAGCAGATACATAATGAGATAAAGGATATATTTGAAGCGAGAATGATGAAATTAGAATAGCTTGCATCGATTTTTTTTATATTTTCCCACCTATGTACCTTGAATCTATTGCTATCTCCGGTTTTAAATCTTTTCCCCAGAAGACCATCATTAAACTTCATTCGGGAATAAATTGCATCATAGGGCCAAATGGATGCGGCAAATCCAACATCATAGATGCAATTAGGTGGGCACTGGGTGAAAGTAAAACTTCCCTCCTGCGCGCAAAGAGTATGGACGAGTTAATATTTCACGGGACAGAGAGGAAGCCCCAGAGGGGAATGGCAGAGGTATCGTTGACTTTTTTTAACGACGGTATGTTATCCACCTCATCGAGTGAGGTTGTTATCTCAAAAAGGCTGCACAGGTCAGGAGAAAATGAATGCACGATAAACGGCAAAAAAGTCCTTCAGAGGGATATTATAGACCTGTTTGAGGTGGCGAATCCCCGGGGTTACTCGATCCTCTCAAGGGAGGAAATAAATTCTGTCCTTTCTGGAGACCCGTACTACAGGAGAAGAACGGTAGAAGAGATCGCAGGTGTATCAACCTATAGAAACCATAAACTCAATACACTTACAAGACTCCAGCGTGTAAAAACCGATATAGAGAAGTTGGATAATTTGATAAGCGAGGTTTCTACAAGAGAAATAAAACTGCGGAGCGAAGCCAGAAGATCGGCGAAATACGAGAACCTGATGACAGAGATGGGTTATATGCGATGGATGCTTATGGAGAGTAAGAGAGCCCAGGTTGAAGAAAAATCAAAGCTCGTCTCCTCTTTCATCCTCGAGGAGAAAAATATAATAACCAGAATAAAGGAACTGGAAAAGTCTATTGCCTCTATCGTGGGTTGGAGAAAAGATGAGGTCAAGAGGGGGAGAGAAATAGGAAATAAGATCGTTATGCTGGAAAAGCGTGAATCGTCGTTAAGGGAGAAGAAAGAAAATCTCAGGGAGAAATTAGATGAGATTGTGAAGGAGAAGGAGAGGATAACGAATGAGTTGATAAAAGTCGGTAAGGCAAAGAGTGGTATAGAAGATAAATACAAGAAGACACTATCTCTTATTGAGACTGAAAAGAACAAATTGAATTTGTTACCCGGGGTAGACAGGTCGTTGCACGAGAGAAGGGAGAAAATTGTAAAGGAGATCGAAGCTCTGCAAAAGGATGAGACATCAATAAAGGAAAATCTCATAGTCACACGAACCGTGCTCGAGACCCACGGGAAGAGAAAGGAGAATATAAGTAACGAACTCGAGAGGGTAAAGGAGAAAAAAAGGAAAGCTGAAAGAAAATTGGAGGAGAAAAAGGAATCACACGAGAAGTTGCAACCTCCTTCACGGGATGTAAATAATTTGAGAGATTCTCTGAGGGTGCTCGAAGAGCAGAGGGCGCAATTGTTGACTTATGTGAAAGACGCAATTTCCGATGAGGGTTTTGTGAAACTCGGCAGTGTAATTAGCCCGAAAAAGGGAAAAGAGAAGGTTGTGTATGGCGCACTGGGGTCAATACTCTCCTGTATACTGGTGAATAGACTCGAGGATATCTATTTTTATGATGGTTTGAGAAGGAAATTCATTACCCCCGAACTGATACCCGAAGTTGACCCCGGCATGGATTACGAATGTCTCTCATCTTTTGTGGAGGTGGAGAATGGATATGAGCACATAACGCCAATCCTGCGTAAGTTTGTCGTAACTCCAGACATTAAATCCGCTATCGCCCTTCACGGGAAGGGTGTGGTCTCTCCAATCGTGACGCAGAACGGGGAGTTGTTGACTCGTCTCGGTATTTTGGAGGTTGGAGAACCCGAGATCAAACTTGGCAAAAGCAAGTTGGAGAAGGAATTGGCTGATATTGAGAGAGAAATAGAAGAGAGGCGAAATACATTAATTGAGATTCAGAACGAGAGAATAGGTTACGAGAGAAAAAGGACTTTATTGAGCATCGGGATAAAAAATCTCGAGAGGGAAATAAATGAAATGAACGAGACTATTGAAAGGCTTGAAAATGAACTAAAGAGGGATATTGAGCTTGATGTGGAGTCGGCGGAAGAGACGCTTCTACATTTAAGAGAACTCCTTGAGAAAAAGGACGGAGAGAAAAAAAGAATAGATGATGAGATCGGCGATGCGAACAGAATGATCGAAGAGAGGAGGAAAAAAGAGGGAGAAATTTCTACCCTCGAAAATGAATTGAAGTTTCTGAAGAAAGAGGTAGAGGGGTTTGATAAAAACCTCTCTGAGATGAGGCGAAACCTTTCTGGTATCATGGAGAAAGAGAGGGGATTAAAACAGAATCAGAATGAGATAGGCATCTCATATAAAAGAGTGACGGAAGAACTTGAGAATTTGAGGAAGGAGGCAGAGGAGGGTTCTGATGAAAAACCGCCCGAGGGTGTCATCGATTTTTTTGAACTTGAGACAGAGATTGAGAAAGCGAGACATTCGCTTGATTCGCTGAGGGAGAACCGTCACTCCCTTGAGCTTGAGATCGCCCGACTCGAATCCCGGGCTGCCGAACTGAAGAGTATGGGAGTGAAGAAACCCAACGAATCGTACCATATCGATAATGTGGAGGAGAGATTGAAAAATCATGAGAGAAGAATACAGTCAATGCAGCCGGTGAACCCCCTTGCTGTGAAAGAACATATAGAGATAAAAGAGAGATTGAAATTTCTCGAGGATGAAAGGGAAGACATACTGCGAACAAGAAACATCGTGGAGGAGACCATAAAACTATTGGATGAACAGGCCCGTAATAAGGTCAGAGATGCTATAGTGAAGATAAACGAAAGATTTGATGATATTTTTCGAACACTTTTTCAGGGCGGTGGGGCAAGACTCGTTCTCTGCAGTGGAGACCCTCTCGAGAACAATATCGATATAGAGGTGTCACCGGGGGGGAAGAAACTCAGAAGGATCGAACAGCTGTCAACGGGTGAGAAAACACTCTCCGTTATTGCCCTGTTCTTTGGCGTATACGAACTCAGACCAACTCCTTTTATGATACTCGACGAGGTTGATGCCCCACTGGACGACGCGAACTTGCTAAAATTTCTCTCGTTAATAAGGAAGAGGGCAGATACCAATCAGTTCATCCTCATCACCCATAACAAGCAAACTATGGAAGCCGCAAATTACCTCTATGGCGTTACGATGGAAGAACCCGGCGTGTCTAAAATAATATCCGTGAGATTGAAGAAATGAGTTTAATTTTCGGGAATGTCCTAAAGTGTTGTGATGGCATTAAAACCATCTGTATTGGACTTTAAGAAGTTTAATCTCTATAGAATGGTTTATTTCACAGAATCTATCACAAGTTATAATAGTGATTATTGTGTTCATTCGCAATGATACAAGTATAGTCTGTCTTTGCGAATCCGTACGGATGAAGCAATCTCATATCAGTGATTGATATTAAGGAATGGGATTGCTTCGCTAACGCTCGCAATGACAGGTGTCCTTTTTTCTGTTACCACAACACTTTGGGATAACGTCTAATTTTCTGTGTCCTTCGTGTCCTTTGTGGGCAATTAACGAGTTTCTAACCCAGACAGGAAAGGGGCAGTAACATGGAGGTCCTTAAATCCGATGATATAAGGGGGATTCTGTCTCTCGCGAGATGGACATTAAGAGAGAATGAGGACTACCTTAACAGTCTGAATGTATTTCCCGTGCCCGATGGAGATACCGGTACAAATATGTACCTCACTGTAAACAGCGGATGGTGCGGTATTAAAACAGACAGTGATGGAACTTTCAGAGATTTACTACGAGTATTTTCAAGGGAAGCGGTAATGGGGGCGAGAGGAAATTCCGGAATAATTCTCGCCCAATTTTTTGCGGGCGTAGAGGACATAACTAATAGGGAAGAGTATATATCGCTGTCTCTCGTGCCCTCTATACTTGACCACGCAACGAAAGAGGCAATATGCGCAATAGAGAACCCCGTTAGAGGCACCATTCTCACCGTTATGGAGGATGTGTGCGAGGCGGTGAAAAAAATTAGTTTTAAAACTATGGAGAAATTATCGGAATTTGTTGTGAAGATTGGTTATGATGCCCTCGCCAGAACACCGGATTTACTGCCAATACTCAAGGAAGCGGGAGTAGTTGATGCCGGGGCACAGGGATTTTGTTTTATTCTCGATGCCTTCAATGCCTATCTGACGGGTAAAAAACCCAAGAAAATAGAAATAGAGGTAGACACAAGTGCCGATGTCTGGCATACAAAATCATACAACAGGTTCTGTGTAAATATAACCATGGACGCACATTCTTCCGAGATAAAAGAGAAAATTAGACAGCTGGGAGACAGTCTCATTGTGGGGCACGAAGAAAATCTTGTAAAGGTGCATATACACACCAATAACCCCCCCCTGGTTTTAGATAAATGTAAGGAGATGGGCAATATCGTGAGGGTACAGATAAACGACATGAAAAAAGAGCAGAAAGTCTTTCTCGGCGAAGAAAAGGAAGGACTGTCTGTTATTGCTTACGGTAATGGAGATGGCATAAAGGACATAATGATGAGCATGGGAGCATCACTGGTGCTGTCGGGAGAACGAAACCCGAGCACGGGTGAGATCGTGAGCGCGGTAGAAAAAGTGGGAAGGAAGGCAATAATACTTCCAAATGACGCCAATGTTATACCCGCCGCAATGAAGGCAAGGGAACTTTCCAACATTCGGTGCGAGGTCGTGAAAACGAAGTCGGTCTTGGAAGGTATCTCGGCATTGCTTACATTCAAGGAAGACGGGGATCTGGAGGAGGTAATGAGGGATATGCTGAGCTCGATTGGAAATGTGGTATCCGGTGAGATAAAATGGGCGGTGAGAGATGCGAAGATCGGAGAGAAAATAATAAGGAAAGGAGATTCCCTCTGCCTGAAGCACAAAAAACTCATCTCCGTGTCCAGAGACTCCGATACCTGTCTTTTGGGGGCAATACGCAGCCTGATTGAGGGACAAAGTCTTCTCACGATATACTACGGCAAGCCCCTAGAAGAGAAGATCTTTGACTCCCTTCTGGCTCGAATTAAGGATGAGTTCCCCTCGCTCGATGTTCAGATGTATTATGGGGGTATGCCGAACGCATACTATATGTTTTCCCTTGAATAGAGTTTTATGTGGTAACTACAAAAGTTTTGACACTAAATTTTATTCTTATCGCTTTCTCCTGCAGGCCTGCCGGTAGGTGAAGGCCCATGTCAGGAGGTAACTCCTGACATCACGCGTTCGAAATTTTTTAACAGGGACTCATACGAGACTGAGATGAGACTTTAAATATAAAAATTAGTTTGTCTCTTATAGGTCTCTTACCTGCCTACCGTCAGGCAGGCAAGGCACTGTTTTGCTTTTTCTAACTTCTTAGTATCAAATGTTTTATAATCGCCAAAAAATATACTTGTTTGGTGTGGTCATTCTATTGATATTAGGATGCGAGGAAAAAGTGGTTTGTCCAAAAAAGCCATTTGAAGTAACAGTTTATACTTCAGAAGGACAACCAATTGATGGTGCTTTTATTGAAGGTGGATTTGATTGGGAATTTTTTCGAGTTCAAACAGACAGCGAGGGTATTGCAATCCTACCAGGCCATGCTCTTGGAGAAAGAGCAGTAATTTACAAAAACAATTACTTTCCTCAAGTTGTCCGTTCACTATCGCCAACCCAATATATCCTTACGCCTACACCACAGCAATTTGAACTTATTGGAAATGTTGCCGGGACAGCTATCCGATTTGATTCTGGAACCTTGCTGACCATTGAATATGGAGGCGGTTATCATATGTATTCGTATAACGACCAAGAAATCACAGAAGTGGCTTTTGCACAGCTTCCCATAACAGTCAAGAAGATTAACCTTTATGGCGACACACTTTGGTTTAGCACGCACGAAGACGGGATTTATGTTTATACATTACAAAATCCGCTACAACCACAACAGCTATTTCATCTGGACATTTCCGGATACCTTGGGCCATTTGCAGTAAAAGATACAATCCTGGGTGTTGGTTATCCTTATGGACCTGGACCATTGCGAATCTTCTCTTATACAACGGATGGGCAGTATAAAGAGCTTTCTGTAATTGAGAAGTACTTTGTCAAAGAGATGACCTTCATATCCAATTATCTTATTCTCATTGGAAATAATGAAAGCTTACCAACTGTCTTCGATTTGAATGACCCATTAAATCCTGTGCTCGTTTACAATGGGTTAGAATGGGAATATAAATCCGCTTTTTTATTCGGTGACCATTTGATTTTAGTTCCTAAATACGGATATGCCATAGGTAGGGTTGATTACAAGTTACTAAATCTCTCTGACCCAGCTAATCCTGCAAGTACAGGAGGATTTTCGGCAGATTCATGGCTCATTGAAGTTGTAGATGATTCTTCGGCAGCTGGACATTATTATTTCCATTCACAGTCGATTTCTGTGCTCAGTGGAAGCATATCGGATTCGTTTTATACCATTGCAATAATATCGGAAAGTGCTTTAGGTGGATTTGGAGGGGGTGCACCACCTTATTTTATTATTGGGAATCAGCTTTGGAAATTAGAAGACAGATAGTTTAATGATTATGTCCCGCCAGAGGGGGGATCACTACGGAGTTTACCCCGTTTGAGACGGGGTTACGACGAGTAAGAAAATTATTGCATAGTATTTTTTTACTTCTTTAACATTCATCATGTATTCCAGCTTGTAGGTAGACAAGTAACTTATCGTTCAAATTAGATAAAAATTCAAGATATATTCGTTCCTTTTGAAATATAAATGTTTATAGTAATAGTTATGATATTCAAGTAATCTGGTACTACGATTAACAAAAAAAATCTATTCGGATTCTTGGTAGATGGTCCTAAATTGAACCTATAAGTTTTACCACAAACCATTTCCAAGTAACCACTCCTTAATATCTCCCCAATCTGCTCAATCAGTTTAATCCGCTGACAATATCTCTTAAATTAGTCAATCTGCTAATATTTTTCTTGACTTTTCATCGATTTTATATTATCATAAGAATACAGAGGGTATATCGTTTTTTAGTCAGATAAAAGGGGGTGTTTGAAATGATAAAAAGGTTTGGTTTTACCCCAATATTGGGCTGGTCTCTAAGTAGATACGATAAATTCTGTTCTTGTAAGAGACGGTATTATTATGATTATTATGCGAAATATGATAGGGATTACCCAGGAGAACAAATCGAGAAGTTAAAAAAATTGACTTCAATTCCCCTGGAAATAGGAAATATTGTTCACCAGGTTATTACAGTCCTTTTAGAACGCTTATTGAAATCAGAAGAAGTAGTAAATGTAACGCGATTTTTGGATTTTACCAAGAGAAAGACCGAAGAACACTGTCGCTCAAAAACATTTATGGAAGTGTATTACAACGAAGTAAGTGATATAAATACCGCTGAATTATTTAATAAAATACAAAATGCCTTAAAGAATTTTTTAAACAGCGAGAGATACAATTGGTTAACAACGAAGGCATTATTCAACAAAACGAATTGGATAATTGAACCTCCCGGATACGGGGAAGCCAGGCTCAGTGGAATGAAAATATATTGTAAAGTTGATTTCCTTTTCCCCGTTGATGATGTTATATTTATATTTGACTGGAAAACGGGAAAAAGGAACGAAGTAAAACATAAAAAGCAGTTATTGGGATATACCTCCTGGGCTTCTTTTCATCTGGGGAAAGACCCGGTTAAAATCTTTCCTACGATTGCTTATTTAAGACCATCCTACGAGGAAGTACAAATGAAATTTAACGAATACGACGTTCAAGACTTCGCAGGTCAGATTAAAGAAGAAACAGAAGAAATGTATTCCATGTGTAGCAATACGGAAGAAAACATTCCAAAAGATAAAAGGGAATTCACAAAAACTACAAACATAAAAATATGTAACTATTGCAATTATAGAGAACTTTGCAGATAGATTCTTCTACTGCTAAGCTTGCAAATCTTCAACGCCGATATTGACGAGTTATGTGTAATATCTGTTCAGGATAAATTGAAAATTAAAGGTAGAAGTAAAAGAATATGCCTGTTTTGGTGTTTTTACTTGAGGCAGGGCTGATTTCCCTATCCGGTGTAATGGCTCCTGGACCCATGACCGCTGTAACGGTGGCAAAAGGAAGCGAATCTCCTCGTGCCGGTGTGCTGATAGCGATAGGGCACGGAATAATTGAATTTCCATTGATGATAGCCATCTTTTACGGTTTCGGATATTTGGTAAATCTTTCTTATGTAAAAGAGATAATTGGTATTGTTGGAGGATTATTCCTTTTGATTATGGGCATTGGTATGTTTCGCAGCGTAAACAATGCCGAGGTCAGGGCAAACAGATATACCCATTCGCCAATAGTAGCTGGAATACTAATAAGTTTGGGCAATCCATATTTTATTATTTGGTGGGCAACCGTTGGTGCTGCTTTGATATTGCGTTCAGCTGAGTTTGGCATATTGTGGTTTTTAATTTTTGCATTGCTTCACTGGCTTTGTGACTTTCTGTGGTGTTCTTTTCTTGCAGCTTTGTCCTTCAGGGGTGGGCAATTCTTTGGTAGAAAATTCCAAAAGTATGTCTTCGCAATTTGCGGGGTGTTTCTTTTATTTTTCAGCGGAAAATTTATATTTGACGCCGTAAGTTCGTTAATTTGATAAAAATCGTTTTAAACTCTCTAAACTCCTTGAACGCCTTAAGACAGTTTGATAAAGCCCCTTAAAAGGGTCCAAAACTTGGTAGGTGTTATTCTACTTTTATGCACCACTGCTAAAGCAGCGGGTTACAGAAAATCAAATATGATTAAAAAATTAAAAGCAGTTCTCTTTGATGTGGATGACACGCTTTTTGACAGGAATAGAGCCCAGCGAGAGATACTTCATCTCATCGTGCAAGAGTCTATTGAGATATTCACGGGAATAGATGAAGAGACGATATTTGACGCATTCTTAGAATCAGACCGTTTGGCCACACAGGAATTCAACGGGGGCGGCCCTGCCGATGTGGTTCGTAATGGAAGAAGCAGGAGATTTCTCAAGATTCTCGGATTGAGTGAAGACATTGCAGATAAGATAACAACGATGTATATAAAGTCCTATTCCACAGTTGGGGCACAGGTCAGGGGTGCAAAGTTTGTAATAGAGAATCTTGTCGGGAAATTTCAGTTGGGCGTTATCTCTAATGGCTTTCCGGATGTACAATATCAGAAGCTGAAGACTTTGGGTGTCGAACAGCTATTTAATTGTATTGTGCTATCGGGAGAAGTGGGCCTTCTCAAGCCAGACCCCCGAATCTTTTGGAAAGCCAATACCTCGTTAGCCAGGGAACCCGAAGAATGTTTGTTTGTAGGTGATTCATATAATGTGGATGTAGTAGGTGCCAAGAGAGCCGGAATGCGGGCATGTTGGTTCAATCCTCACCACTTGCGTCCGTTACAGGTGGATATTAAACCCGATTTTGAGATAGCGGCGCTCGATGAAATTTTGCAGATTTTGGATTGCGTATAGATATAATGATTGGGATAGAATTGGGTATCTGTATCTGAACACAAATTCGCATATAAAACATTATTAAGAAAAGCTTTTCACGAACAGGGGTTTGAGATGAAGCTTCGAAAGATAGACTGGGAGTCCACACGGAGGAAAACTCAAGAGGAGTGACAGTCTTTAGACTGTTACGGATGGGAATGATATTTCATTTTAACAGCGTGAACGCTGTCATTCCTTTATGACACTGAGGAAGCCCCAAAAGGAGTGACAGTCTTTAGACTGTTACGAATAATGACATTCACTCTATAGTCCGTCATTGCGAGCCCCGATGACTATCGAGGCGAAGCAATCTCATTTTACGGGATTAAGCTCTTTTGAGATTGCCACGCTCACTTCGTTCGCCTATACAGGTCGTATGACTCGCAAAGACATGCTCTCTACAGTCTGTTATTGCAAGGATTAAAAGATAAAGAGTTTCCGAAACTTGTCGATCCAATTGCTTTTCGTCTGGTTATCTCTGCAGTGCATTTGCAATTACAAGTTTTTGTATCTCATTTGTTCCCTCGTATATCTGGGTAATCTTTGCATCGCGCATATACTTCTCCATGGGGTATTCCTTCATATAACCATAACCACCGAAGACCTGAAGTGCCCGTGTCGTTACTTCCATTGCAACATCCGATGCAAACAGTTTCGCCATCGATGAATACATCGATATATTCTTTGCGCCTGTGTCTATATATCTCGCCACCTGATACACAAGTGCCCTTGCCGCCTCGACCTTTGTCGCAAGCTCTGCCAATGAGAAGCCGATGCCCTCAAAACAGATTATCGGCTTACCAAATTGCTTTCTTGTCTTTGCGTATTCTACCGCCTCATCAAGTGCTCCCTGGGCAATTCCAACCGACTGTGCCCCGACCCCCGGTCTCGTGCGGTCAAATGTCTTCATCGCGATCAGGAATCCAGCACCTTCTCTCGCGAGCAGATTTTCTTTTGGCACCTTCACATCCTGAAATATAAGTTCCCTTGTCACGGATGCCCTTATACCGAGTTTGTTCTCTTCCTTTCCGAAGGAGAACCCCGGTGTACCTTTCTCCACGATGATTGCAGAAAGTCCCCTTGCACCCTTGTCGGGCTGTGTTGAGAGAATCACCACATAGATGTCCGCCTCTCCACCATTTGTTATCCACTGTTTTGTTCCGTTGATGATGTAGAAATCCCCATCCCTGATTGCTTTAGCCTTTACATTGCCCACATCGGAACCGGCATCCGCCTCGGTTAGTGCAAAGGCACATAATTTCTCTCCCGATGCGATTGCTGGAAGATACCTTTTCTTCTGCTCATCGTTACCGTACAGAATTATGGGAGTTAAGGCGAGGGCATTTGCGGCGTAAGTTGTGGCGACACCCGCACATACCTTTGCAATCTCTTCAATGGCTATGCAGAGCACGAGATTTGTGAGCCCGAGTCCCTCGTACTCCGGGGGTACAAATATCCTGAATAAGTCTGCCCTTGCGAGTTCTTTCATTATCTCATGTGGGAACTTACCCTTTTCGTCAAGTTCGGCTCTTACCGGTAGAACTATTTTCTGAGATATGTCTCTCGCCGTATCTCTCACCATTAACTCTTCCTCACTCAAGAAGTAATCCACCTGTACCTCCCAGTGTAGCCGCAGATTGCACAGATAAAATCAACAGGTTTTTATTTCGTCTTTTCCCGTGTTTTTGTGATGTTTTCTTGATTTTTGGCGGGGTCCCCGCGGGTTTCATTTTTGCTCTCCCTTAAATGTTTTCCATATTCTGGCGTAATGGTCAAGTTTTTCGTCGACTAAATAATGAATGCTTCCCCTCTTATATTTCCCGTCTTTTCCCCTCTTGCCCGCCTCCCTTCCGGTCAGTACCTCAATGCCCTCGTCTATGCTATTTACGGCGTATATGTGAAATTTTTTCTCACTCACCGCATCGCGCAAGTCCTTTCTCAACATGAGGTCTCCAACATTTCTTTCCGGTATGATCACCCCCTGCGTGCCCGTGAGTCCCTTTGTCTTACAAACATCGAAGAATCCCTCTATTTTCTCGTTTGTTCCACCAATTGGTTGAATCTCTCCCTTTTGATTGACAGAACCCGTAACGGCTATATCCTGGCGAATTGGTATCTCTGACAGACTGGAGAGAACGCCGTAAAGCTCCGCAGATGAGGCAGAATCGCCCTCAACCCCGGAATATGACTGCTCAAAGCAGAGTGAGGCACTCATGGCGATGGGCTTCTCCCTTGCGTACATGCCTCTCAGATAGCCGGTAAGGATATATACTCCCTTGCTGTGAATCGGTCCCGACAGTTGAACTTCTCTCTCAATATTAATTATACCTCCGCCACCCACGCCGGTTTTTGCGGTTATCCTTACGGGTCTGCCAAATAGATAATCCCCGATCCCATAGACGGAAAGCCCGTTTACCTGTCCGACTGCCGTGCCGCTGACATCTATCATGAGAAGATCGTCTTTTATCTCCTCTTGAATCTTCTCCTGGTAGAGACTCTCCCTGTATATGCGCCTCTCTATAGCCTCCTCAATATCCCCTCTATTTACCCTTTTCTTGTGTTTCCTTTCAGCCCTGTAGTGTGCCTCTCTCAAGATGTCTGCAATGTGGTTAAACCTGGTAGAGAGTTTGTTTTGCCTTCCGGCAACTTTTGCACCATACTCTACAATGCCAGCTATCGCATGTTTTGTGAAGGGCAAAAGCTTTTCCTCTCGCTGGAGTGTTTTTGCAAATCTCGCATACCCTCCAACCGACTCCTTTTTGTTATCCATAACCCAGTCGAAGTCTGCTCTCACCTTGAATATTTTCTTGAAATCGTCGTCTCGATGATATAAAAGGTGATAAATATAGGATTCACCTATCAGTATTACCTTCACATCTGTATATATCGGCTCCGGTTTTAACGCCGAAAGTGTAATCATAAAGAACGGTTCATAAGTCTGGATTTCAAGTCTTCCGGTCTTCAGTATGCGCTTAAGGGTGTTCCATACCCCCGGTTCGATGAGCACATCCTTGGCATTTAGAATAAGAAAACCACCATCTGCCCGAAGGAGGGAACCCGCTTTTATCTGCCTGTAGTCCGTTGTCCAACCGGTGGGAGTTGCCCTCCTTTCGATCGCCCCAAACAGGTTTTTGAATGTTGGAGATGCCTCAAATATGGCGGGGGCGGTCTGCGCATCACTGTTGTCCACGATGAGGTTGACCTTATATTCTGCGTAAGGGTCTATATCTTTCCCCATTTTCTCATTGGGGAATGCTTTCTCCATATTGTTCAGTATTGATTCCTCAACCTCCTCCAGATACGGATGTACTGCATTATTCCCGTATTTCTCCTTTATTTCGGAAAGACCCTGTTGTATGAAGGGTTTAATTGTTTTTCGGTTGATATTTCTGATTTCGTCTTCTGCCTCTTTTTTTATATTTCTCAATTTCTTGAGGGTTTTCTCGAGTTCTACGGAGAGTTTATTATATATCTTCAGTTTTTTATTTAGCTCTTCCTCGGGGATCTTACCCTCTCGCACGAGCGCCCTCATTTCATCGAAATTCACGGGTTTTTCTCCATATACCGGGAACAAGTCTGGTTTCGTAAATGGACCAATCTGAACCTGTACGACGGCAAATCCCTCCTTTGTCACCCCATTTTCAAAATCCGTGAGGATATCTTGCTCCCTTTTTTTATACACCGTCGTTATGGCATTTATTCTCTTCCGGTGCTGTTCACTCTCGAGGATAGTTGGTATATTTCTGATGATCTTCTCAATGCTCACTTCAGTATCCTTTTTGAATCTTCTTCCATCTCCCCTCGGAAGGATTATCAGTCTCGGCGAATCTGGATTTGTAAAGTTATTGACATAGCACTTATCAGTGGGAATTTGCTTTTTTCTCTTGCTCTTGTTCAAGAGGAGTTTCACTGCGGTTGTCCTTCCCGTACCCGCAACCCCCGTGACAAAGATGTTGTAACCAACGCTGTTTATATCGAGTCCTATTTCAAGTGCCTCAGTTGCCCTTTTTTGTCCTATTATCTTCTTCGTTGTTTCCTTTTCGCCCGCAGTGTATTCGAGGTATTTCTCTTCACATCTCCAGGCGAGTTCATCTGGTTCTAATTCCCTGTACGCCATGTCCTTCCTCCTCTACACAATAAGTTAGAGTTATTTGGAAATAAACACCTGATTTTTCTTTCTCATTTTTATTTCAACAGGGACCTGAAGAGATTGTTCACAGAATCCTGCGGAGAATAGATTCTTTTATTTCAAAAGTTCTCTTTCCCGCCTGCCGGCAAGCAATCTCTGTCCATTCCATACGGATCCTGTGGACGGGTCTTGAGATGGAACGGATCTTGAGATTAAGTTTATTGCAGTTTATATTATTAAAGAGATAACCCCGTTAAGGGAAATACCCAACGGTGAATGGGGACATCTCCCACTACTCAGACAGGAGATATAACGCCTTGTCTATATCATCCACCTCGAATACCATAATACCGTTGCACCCCGAGTACGAGAAGTTGATGTTTATCTTTTTTTGGGCAAGTTTGCTGGAGATTTCGTACATGTCCTTCGGGGAGTTGACATCTTCAAGGACCAGGACATCGCTCTCGATAAAATGTAGATTGCTATTCCGCAATGCCTTTCGCATCTTTGTCTCGTCATCGGTGACAAGCTGTAAAATGCCCGAAGAATCTATCGGTGTGAGGGCGTAAGCGAGAATTTTAGCCCCCGAATTTTTTATGGCACTGCATATGCTTGCAAAACTTCCCGGGGCATTTACAAGAAGAATATCGAATTCTGATTTTCTCACGCTTCCCCTCCCATAAAACTAAATATTAAAAATCAAATATCAAAAATCAAAATTATCTCTTCCCCTTACGAGAAGGTTGTTCCGCTGAGACAAGGCATTTCGTTTACTTAATAGTAGGCATTAGAGTGCCTGTCTACTACAAGCAGGCAATAGTCCCGCAGATGCGGGATTTCCGCTACGCTTTAACTTGCTATTGCCATGCTATGGCACTTTTCGATTTTCAATCGTAATCGTCAATTTTCAATCGTAATCGTCAATTTTCAATCGTCAATCGTCAATTATTCGGTGCACTCCAGATAAACTTGTGTGGGCTTCAACCCAATCGACTGCATTCTTTATGATTTTCATTCCGTGGGGAATTTTATCCTTCCATGTACCAGGATACTGTATGGGTAAATAGAACCTTTCGGGATGAGGCATCAGACCAAATATCCTTCCACTATCATCGCATATGCCCGCAATTGCATCTTCACTTCCATTTGGATTGTAAGGATATTCCATCGTGGGTTTATCTTGTTCGTCTATATACGCGAGAGTGGCGTTGACAACGCCATCCTTTATAACGACTCTTCCCCCTCTGTGCGCCACAGGCAACTCTATGATATCCAATCCCTTTGTAAAGATGCATCTTGAGTTCCTAACCCTAAGCCTCACCCATCTATCCTCAAATCTGCCGTTTGCATTTTCCGCAAGAGTTATATCGTGACCTAAAAGCCCGGATTTCACCAGTACCTGGAAGCCGTTACATATCCCGAGAACGAGGGTATCCCGTTTCAAAAACTCAAGTACTGTCTCTTTGAGGAACTCCCTCATATATACCGACAGTATCTTTCCGCTGGATATAGAGTCTCCATAAGAGAAACCACCGGGAAGGATGAGTATATCATAAAGGAGCAGTTTCGAGGTCTGTTCCTCGAGTTTCTTTACGGGGATTTCATCGACACTTGCACCGCAGGTTTGGAAGGCAGTTTTCGTTTCGAGGTCGCAGTTTATCCCGGGGGCATACAATATGAGGGCTCTGACCATGGCTTCATCCCCCCTTCATAAGTCGAAGCATCGTCTTGACTGCCTCTTCGAGGCCCGTAAATACCGCCCGCGATATTATACTGTGCCCGATATTGAGTTCCACAATATGTGGAACTGACAGAATTCCCTTAACATTATGGTATTCCAGACCGTGCCCAGCATGAACCTCAAGCCCCATCCCATGTGCGGCAATCGACGCCTTCTTCAGTCTCTCTATTTCACCCTCCTTATTCGATGTCTCGCTGTAAGCCCTCGTGTTCAACTCAACCGAATCTGCCCCGAGTTCTCTCGCGAGCCCTATGGTCGATTCATCGGGTTCGACGAAGAGGGAAACTACAATACCCGCATCTTTCAGGACTCCAATTGTTCTTTTTATCTCCTCTCCGTGTGTGACTATGTCAAGTCCGCCCTCAGTTGTCTGTTCTCCCTCCCTTTCGGGGACAAGACAGGCGTAGCGAGGTTTTACGCCACATACAAACCTGACTATATCGGGGTCCGAGCACAATTCTACATTCAGAGAGGTCTTCGTAATCTCCCGTATGAGTCTCACATCCCTTTCAGTTATGTGTCTTCTGTCGATTCTGATGTGGCAGGTGATTCCGTCCGCTCCCGCGAGTTCCACTATGGGGACTGCATCAACGGGGTCGGGATAGGGAGTACCCCTCTGCGATCTGAGTGTGGCTATGTGGTCTATGTTTACCCCGAGTCTCATAGTGAGGGTATTATAACACGAATTTATATTTTTGTCAAGAAAAAATTAACCACACCCCGCCAAAAGGTTATATAGATGTTATGGATAAACCGCGGAGGACGCGGAGATTAAGGATAAACGATTTCCCGTGCGCTCTGTGACCTCCCTGCCGTTGATAATTTACATAAACAGCCAAAGACGGGGTGAATCTTTTGAAACGGACTTTTTCGGCAATCTCCTCAAAAAAAGGTTGACAAATTAGAAAAAATCTGGTATAATAGATTTAACTGAAATTATCTCGGGTTATGAGCTAATAAACCACAAGATTACACAAGATTAGCACGAGATACAAGTTATTAAGTAATTGAGTTATTTTCAAGCGTGTTCTTTAATTACTTAATTACCCAATAACCTAATTACTGGTTTCGATATAATCTGTGTGCATCTGTGATCATCCCTGCTTACCGGTCCCTACGGACCCGTATGGGCAGGCAGGTGTGGTTACCCATATTCTGAATTTATCTTTAACCGGAAGGAGTTATGCGGACGAAAGAAGATGTTTTAAAAGAGACAGAGGAAAAGGGGATAAAATTTATAGACCTCTGGTTTTCAGATATATTGGGATGTATTAAGAATGTGTCGATTCCGAGGAATATGCTTGCAAAGGCAATCTCGGAAGGGGTTTGGTTTGACGGTTCATCTATAGAGGGATTTGGCAGAATCTGCGAAAGCGATATGTATCTTGTGCCGGATATCGATACATTCATTCCCCTCGGGGAGGAGAAACCGAAGTCTGCAAGGATTATATGTGATGTGTATTCACCCGACCATTCTCCTTTTTCCGACGACCCGAGGTATGTTCTTAAGAGGGTAGTGCAAATCGCATCGCAAAAAGGGTATCGCTTCAATGTTGGAGCCGAACTGGAGTTCTACCTATTTTTGAGAGACGAGGGCATGGCTCCCTTGTGTTACGACAGGGTGGGATATTTTGACCTCGAGGGTGACCTCGCATTGAAGATGAGAAAGGAAATCACGGAAAACCTTCAGGCGATCGGCATCGATGTGGAGGCGGGACATCACGAGGTGGGAATGGGTCAACACGAGATAGACCTTACATTCACAGATGCACTCACGATGGCAGACAGCATAATAACTGCGAAGACGGTGATAAAGCGTGTCGCCGAGAAGTACGGAGCACTTGCAACATTTATGCCCAAACCCATTTTTGGCAAACCCGGCAATGGAATGCATCTTCACCAGAGCATTTTTATAGACGGTCAAAATGCCTTTGCAGATAGCGGTAACAAGTATGGATTGTCCAAACTTGCCCATAATTTCCTCGGAGGAGAGCTTACACACGCCAGAGAGATATGCACGCTCCTTGCTCCAACTGTCAACTCCTACAAGAGACTCGTCTCCGGTTTTGAGGCACCGGTGTATGTATGCTGGGGACAGATGAATCGCTCCGCACTTGTGAGAGTACCGAGAATAAGTAAGGGAAAATTGAGTTCGACGAGACTCGAGGTGAGATGTCCCGATCCAACCGCGAATCCCTATCTCGCATTTGCCTCCCTTCTTATGGCTGGATTAAACGGCATAGAAGAAGAGATTGTTTCTCCGCCGCCCCGTGAAGAGAATCTATTTGAGTTGGATAACGAGTTCTTGGGTGGGATATCGACTTTGCCGAGGTCCTTGTTTGAGGCACTGGAAGAGTTTATAAATTCGGGAATTGTGAAGAGAACACTCGGTGAAGAGCTTACAAAGAAGTATTACAGTATAAAGAGAAGGGAGTGGGACGAATATTCCGTTCAGGTCTCGAAGTGGGAAATTGAAAAATATACGAGTATATATTGAAAGATTCAAATGGAGATAATGAAACGTCTCCAACGGTAAGGGTCTATGATCTCACCGGCCGGCTCGTTCGGGTCTTTTCCGGTAACGATAAGGTGCTTTTCTGGAACGGAATGGACGATAACGGCAGGGAGGTTTCAAGTGGGGTATACTATTTCGAGGTGAATGGTGGAATGAGAAAGAAGATAATATATGTGAGGTAGTTTAATCCCGTCTATCTTAAACTTTCGGTTCTTTAGTTTCACCTGTTATGTCTCTGTTATTGACCTGTCTACTTCTCTCTGCCCCCATTGATTCTCTTGGGGGAATCAATGGGCGGGACAGATGGCTCTCAGAGGACAAATTTGAGCATATATTTGTTTCAGCATTCCTTGTGGGTACCGCCTATTATTTGAGTCGCTGCGAGTTTAAGAGCACCGAAAGGAAAGCGAGCCAGGTTGCAACTGGGGTTTCTCTATCTGTCGGGGTTTCAAAGGAGTTATACGACCTTGCGGGCGCGGGAAATCCGAGTTTTAAGGACATTCTTGCGGATGTTATTGGTGTTGTAATCGGGATTTTGATTTTTACATAATCCCAAAATATGCATTAACCACGGATGAGCACAGATGTTCACAGATTATATAAGAGACTTAAAGAATATGGGCATTCACCTTTTGGATGAAAAACATTTAATTTTTATCCATACGGCCCTACGGCTCGTATGAGATGCTGTGCATAGGTTCTTTATTTTAATCTCTCGTCCATACGGATCTTGAGATGGTTTCTTAACGCATAATCTGGGATAATATGAAATTGGCGATAGTATTTCTTATTATCATTTGTCTTCTGCTCCTATTTCTTTTCTTTGG
>DFBT01000105.1:0-320 GCA_002366725.1 Caldifarciminota bacterium UBA3073 | reverse complement strand
CGCAATAGTCGATACCGCATTGGTTGATAGCATAATTTCAAACGAGGAGAGAGAAAATATCCTCCAATTTATGGAGGCACTTGTGGGAAAAGATAGTCTTCATTACGGACAAGAGGAGTAATTATCTCAAAATATGCGTTGAGAAACCATCTCAAGATCCGTATGGACGAGATTATCATCTCAAGATCCGTATGGACAAGATTACCATCTCAAGATCCGTTCCACGGGATCCGTATGGAATGGACAAGATAGGTCAATAAAGAACTTATGCACAGCATCTCATACGAGCCGTAGGGCCGTATGGACAAAAGTTAAAATCA
>DFBT01000124.1:8759-9375 GCA_002366725.1 Caldifarciminota bacterium UBA3073 | reverse complement strand
CTTATCTACCATGTAGTGAACAGGGGTAATAATCGGCAGTATGTCTTTGAAGACGATGTCGATTTTGAAAAGTACCTTGAGCTTCTCGGGAGATATAAAGAGCGGTATGGTTTCGGGCTCTATCATTATGTCTTGATGCATAATCATATTCATCTGCTGATGGAGACTTCGGGAGAAGGAAGTATCTCGAAGATTATGCAGGGTATTACTCTGGCACACACCTGGTACTACAACAAGAAGCATGGGAGTTGTGGTCATGTATGGCAGAGTAGATTCAAGAGTCCTGTAATAGAGAAAGATAGTTATCTATTGGAGTGCGGTAGATACATTGAGCTCAACCCTGTAAGGGCGAAAGTGGTTTTAGAGCCTGGTGAATACAGATGGAGCAGTTACAGATTTTATGCCTATGGAGAGCCCAATGAGTTGGTAGATAGAGATCCTTTGTACGAAACGCTTGATCAAAATGTAACAGGGCAGAAGAGACGGTATAGGGAGTTTATTCAGGATGGGATACCCGAAGAGATACTCAAGCAGATTCGCCACTCAATAAAAGACAATCATATCCTGGGACAGAACAGCTTTATTGAAGAGGTCGAGAACAAGTTTTACCTCAAGA
>DFBT01000124.1:6739-8644 GCA_002366725.1 Caldifarciminota bacterium UBA3073 | reverse complement strand
CCAAGAAAAATCTCGCTGTAACACCATATAAGCTAATAGGATAGAAAGAACTGACACCAATTACTTTATAAGCTAATAGGATAGAAAGAACTGACACCAATTACTTTAGAAAGAACTGACACCAATTACTTTAAATACGCTGTAACGGCATATGAAATAAGAGGATAGAGAGAACTGACACCAATTACTTTAGGTGATTATAAAACATTTGACACTAAAATAAAAATGTGGTATAATAGTGTTAAATGGATATAATTAGATTTTCTGAAATTGTAAAGAGCGAAAGGGTTGCTTATAAGTATCTTAAGGAGCAATGTTGGCAAAAGAGCATTGTTTACTGTATTCGTTGTGGCAAGCAAAGAGTATATAAGCTTTCGAGTGGTAGATATCGTTGTTATATCTGTGGACTCACATTCTCTGATTTTACTGGTCGTTGGATAGGTAAATTGAAGATAAACGCGCGCCAGTGGTTGTGGATAATAAAGCTCTTTGAATTGGGACTCTCCAGCAGGAAGATATCGCGGGAGACAGGAATTTCCTACCCTACAGCACTTAAGGCTATGAATCTTATTAGGAAGTCCATAGTTGCTCACACACAAGACTGTGGTCTCTTGCTGGAAGGAGAGATTGAGGCTGATGAGTCTTATTTTGGTGGCAGGAGAAAGGGCAAAAGGGGTAGGGGTGCAGGAAATAAGGTCCCTGTATTCGGAATTCTTGAAAGAAATGGTTTTGTAAGGGTTGAAGTACTTAAGGATGTAACTGCAGAGAGTCTCCTTAACCTTACTATTAAGATAGTACGTAGAGGCAGTATTGTTTATACCGACAAATTCAAGAGTTACGACTCCCTCATGTTCTGTGGGTATCGGCATCTTAAGGTAGATCATACTAAGAGATTCTCGTCCGGTAAGGTATATATCAACGGACTTGAAGGTTTCTGGAGCTATGCTAAAGAAAGACTTATTAAGCATCACGGTGTCTCTAAGAAAAACTTCCTTTTTTATCTCAAAGAAATGGAATTCAGGTACAACAACAGAAACGCTGATCTGTTGCCGATTCTCGTGACTTATATGTGCGATTTAGTGTCAAATGTTTTATAATCACCTTACTTTAAATAGTAGTTATGTTTTTTACTATTATAGAATGGTTGCAAAACTTGAACCGCACATTAAAAAGAAAATATCTAATATAGAAGATGGTGATTATAAAACATTTGACACTAAGAAGTTGGAAAAACTAAAACAGTGACTTACCTGCCTACCGCAGGCAGGTAAGAGACTCCGAAGAGACTTATTTCTTTCTTGCCCCCTTACAAGTCTCGCAAAGATTCCTATCAAGAGAAAAGAGAAATTTAACAGGGATTGAAAGAGAACTTAAGAGAAAAAGATATTTTTAGAAAAAAGAATCTCTTCCAATCTCTTAAAATCCCTGTTTAAAAAAATCTTAGGGGCTTTCGGGTATTTCTATAATCAAGCTAAAAATATATGTTTATACCCTTGCAGCAGTATTAAAAAAATTCCGAACCCGTGGTGTCAGGTCGCAGACTCATATGAGAGTTGCCTCCTGACGCAATAAAAATTAAGATTTGGTGGGAGAAATAAACTTAAAGCTTGACCACCTTATAGAGATTAAAAGATATGAGAGATATTCAATGTATCATTAGAGTGCTGTGACCGCATTTACCCTGTGGAGTGATACTCAATGGTGTCACAGCAGTGAGGTTTTGGAGTACTGTGACCGAGTCACAGTAATGCGTTAATACGATGATGCCTGTCTACCCCCGCCAGTGCGCAGCAGGCGACAAGTAGATAAGAAATAAAAAAAATCTCTTCAAATCTCTTTAAATCCCTGTTGAACAGATATTCATGTATCTACTGAAAGAGCCCTTACAAATTTCGATGGCATACC
>DFBT01000124.1:4932-6602 GCA_002366725.1 Caldifarciminota bacterium UBA3073 | reverse complement strand
TGTCGACTCCACAATCTCCCATTAAAAACTTGACAATATTCCATTTATATGGTATAATAAGCCGCTAATGATTGATTCACTTTTAAAGGGAGTTTGAATGAAATACATACTTGCTGCATCTCTTTTCGTGGCGTTAGCCTCTGTGGGACAACCCATACCACCCGAGTTCCTGGCACCGGGACTGCCCGGGTCTCCGTATCCCCTGCCTCCCGTGGAGACCGGACAGGATATGTGTATGCAACCGGGAATGGGATGGTCTTCGGTTGACAGTCTGAGCCAGGCGAGGCGTGGACATAGCTCAACCCTTCTTCTGTCGGGTGAGGTCCTCACGGCGGGTGGTTATTACGGAGGTGACTGTGTGAGGTCCTGCGAGATATACGACCCGAAGACGGGTAGCTGGAGAGAAACAGACAGTTTAACATACGGCAGGCAGTATCATACTGCGACACTGCTTCGCTCGGGGGATATCCTCGTTGTGGCTGGACAGGGAAGTTTTCTTCTCCCATACTGTGAGCTCTATGACTATTCAACTCACACCTGGTCTCTTACGGGCACACTATCAGCGGCGAGAAGGTCACACAGCGCCACCTTGCTTGCATCCGGCGAGGTTCTGATAGCGGGGGGGCAGACGGCGAGCGGTGTCCTGTCTTCCTGTGAGTTGTATGATCCAGCCACGGGTGAATGGACTACAACGGATGACCTCGAGTATCCCAGGGCAAATCACGCCGCAACCCTCCTGCCCTCCGGCAAGGTGCTCGTCAGTGGAGGTATTGGTCCGGCCAAAGGTTATCTGCAGTGCTGCGAGATATACGACCCATCCACGGATGAATGGTCTACAACGGACAGCCTGAGTACGGCGAGATACTCACACTCCGCCACACTCCTTGCCTCAGGCAAGGTAATCGCGGTTGGTGGATGGAATGGTTCACCGGTTAAATGCAGTGAGATATACGACCCCCAGACCGAAGCGTGGTCAACTTGCGATAGCCTCATATGTGCGAGATACCAACATGCCGCCAGCCTTCTGCCATCCGGCAGACTGCTTGCAACGGGAGGGCTGAGTGCCACACTCCTCCGCTCCTGCGAGATCTACGAACCACAAACCGATTCGTGGAGCAGCGCGGGAAATATGGCAAGTGCGAGATACGCTCACACATCCGTTCTGCTTCCATCCGGGCAGGTACTCGTATCCGCAGGTTATAATATTGCCTCCTGTGAACTCTATACCCCCGATTCAATCCTATGGTCCGGGGCACAGGATATCTCTACCGAGAGAGAATTCCACACCGCCACGCTCCTTCCCTCGGGCAGTGTGCTCGTTGTGGGCGGGGAGAACGACAGCGTCCTCTCTTCCGCAGAGGTATACGACCCCCAGAACGGCACATGGAGCGGCATACCACCCATGTCGAGCCCGAGAAAACACCACACCTCCACTCTGCTCACTTCGGGTGAGGTGCTCGTTGCCGGCGGTGAGGACAGTATTCCCCTCTTATCGGTTGAAGTCTACAACCCACAGGGCGATGAATGGACGGCTGCCGCACCACTATCCGAACCGAGAAAGGGGCATACCGCCACACTCCTTCCCTCAGGCAGTGTACTCGTTGTGGGCGGGGAGAACGACAGCGTCCTCTCTTCCGCCGAGGTATACGACCCCCAGAACGGCACATGGA
>DFBT01000124.1:4273-4900 GCA_002366725.1 Caldifarciminota bacterium UBA3073 | reverse complement strand
CCCGAGAAAACACCACACCTCCACTCTGCTCACTTCGGGTGAGGTGCTCGTTGCTGGCGGTGAGGACAGCATTCCCCTCTCATCGGTTGAACTCTACAACCCACAGACCGCCGTCTTTGCCAACTTGGGAAATTTATCGGGGGCGAGGACATCGCATGCCGCCACCCTCCTGACATCCGGCGGAGTAATGGTTATCGGCGGGAGGGATATATCGGGTGCCCTCTCTTCCTGCGAGTTATCTTATCTTGCTCCCGAACACGACAGTGTACTCCAGCCAACCATCGAGTCCACACCGGTCTCTGCGGATACGGGAGAGACGATCACGATAACGGGGACTGGATTTGCAGGACGGAGTGAGAGTTCGGGCGGAAACTCCTCAATGAACTCCGCCACAAATTATCCTATCGTTATGATGAAGAGGATGGGCTCCCCATCTGATGACGGGCATCTGCTCAGTCTCGACCTCGCAGATGGAACCGCTTGGGATTCCACCTCAGTTACACTTCAACTTCCCTTCTCCACAGACACCCTTCCGAGTGGATACTACCTTCTATGGGTATCTACAAACGGCACCTCTTCGCCCTGTAAGACGCTCAAGATCAACCAACCCCCGAGCACTTATGTGGA
>DFBT01000124.1:0-4190 GCA_002366725.1 Caldifarciminota bacterium UBA3073 | reverse complement strand
AGATATGGGGATATATAATGTAATTGGTCAAAGGGTGACGGAATTGATTTCTGCACATATGAAAAAGGGAAGGCATACACTATCCTGGAACGGAAGGGACTATAAGAACAGGAGATGCGCTCCCGGTGTATATTTTTGCAGACTCGATGTGGATGGGAAGTGTGTGAATAAAAGGTTTATTCTTATCGGCGATTTTGCCCCTTCCCGGTAGGTTTCCGCACCCAACCAGTGCTGGTCCATACGGATCCGTAGGGATGGGGCACTGTCTTCGGTGAACCTTCGGTGAGCTCAGCCGANNCGAACCGTTTACAGTGCCGATAAATTTTTCTTGACAATATAACATAATTGTGTTATAATATATATGTTGATAATCTGGCCTGGAGGGTTTATGCGTAGTTACGAAAACATCCTTATCCTGGACCCAACGATAGAAGAGGATGCGATAGAGAAAGAACTCAAGGAAATAGAAAATCTGATAAAAAAAGGCGGTGGAGAAATTATCTCCATCGATAAATGGGGGAAGAAGAAACTCGCATATCCCATAAAGAAGAATGATACGGGATATTATTTTCTTTTGAACCTCAAGTTAAAGCCAAAGGCGGTTGGAGATATTGAACTCAAATACAAACTCAACCAGAACATCCTGAGATACAGTATCATAGGAAAGGAGGAAGATGCCAAACTATAGAGTACCTCGAATAAACAGGGTACTTATCACGGGTAATCTCACAAGTGACCCGGAGTTAAGATACACACCCGATGGACAGGCAGTTCTTGGCTTCCGTATTGCGGCAAACAGGAGATACCCAAACAAAAAGACTGGAGAATGGCAGGAAGATACGACCTTTGTGAGAGTAACCGCATGGAGAGAACTTGCCGAGAGAATGGGAGAAAGATTACACAAAGGCAGCGCAGTTTTCGTTGAGGGACGTCTACAGAGTCGCTCCTGGGAGACACCAGATGGCCAGAAGAGATCCGCAGTAGATATAACTGCATTGACAATCCAGCATCTCACAAAGGCAGAGGTTGAAGCAGCGGCGAGCGAGTCCCCCGGTTCCCCAGAATTGGGGAATGAGGAAAAGGCGGCAAAGGAAGAAGGTAATGAAGACCTCCCTTTTTAAGATGTGGGTTAAATACAATAAAATTGACGATTGCCTGCTCGCCGGTCCCCGCGGTCACAGACCTGAGAGGGACCCGTATTGACAGAGAAAGAGATACATCTGTTATCGTGTAGTTGTAATTATAAACACAGGGTGGAGGACCTATGAACAGGAAATGTTACTTTTGCGAGAATAAGGAGGATGTAGATTATAAAAATGTCCAGGTCTTAAAAAAGTTTATGACACCGTCTCACAAGATAATGCCCAGACGGTTGACTAAGCTGTGTGCAAAACATCAGAGAGCTGTTCAGAAAGCGATAAAAAGGGCACGAATCATCGCATTATTACCGTTCATGCCGGGATAATAATCGTTATTCGCTTATCGCTGTGGTACGGAGGGGGTTATGAAGCTTATACTCACCAAAGATGTTCAAGAGCTCGGTAAAGAAGGGGAAACTATAGAGGTCAAAGATGGATATGCAAGGAACTGGCTTATTCCGCAGGGGTTTGCCTGTATCTACAACAAGACAAACCTGAAGATTTACGAGGAAAGGAAGAAGGTTGCCGAACGAAAACTGACAAAGGAAAAATCCAAGGCAGAGGCAGTAAAATCCCGCATAGAGTCCCTATCCATTACCGTCCCGATGGAGGCAGGCGAAAACAACAGACTCTTTGGTTCTGTCAGCCCGGGGCTGATATCAGAGGCGTTGAAGAGAGAGGGATACAAAATAGACCACAAGTTCATAATAATAGATGAACCCGTAAAGGAGCTCGGAGTATATACTGTAAAAATATGTCTCCATCCCGATGTTTACGCAAATCTTAAGGTATGGGTGGTATCGAAAGAGGAGATTTGATAGAGGTAGAGGTAGAGGAAGTTTACATCGATAAATTTCTAAACGTCCCTATCGTATTCCTGAAGGAACGTGCGGGAGACCGTATCTTGCCCGTCTGGATAGGGGCTTCCGAGGCGATGGCAATATCACTCGCCATGCATCACCAGATTCTGGAACGACCGATAACGCATGACCTTATAAAAACACTTATAAAGACCCTTGGCGCCGACATCCAGAATGTGGTTATCGAGGAAGTCAAAGACGGCACCTTCTATGCCAGAATACATATAACAAGAGATAACTCCATATATGAAATAGACGCCAGACCGTCAGATTCTATCGCCCTTGCGTTGAGATTTAACGCCAGGATATATGTGGAAGGGGATGTCATGGAAGCGGGCGGCAGTTTTGTCTTGGAGGGAGGCCTGCGAAAGAATCTTGAAAAATTGACCCCCGAAACCTTCGGTAAATACAAGTTATGAGCAAAAAATACTCACCACGGGTTGTAAAAGCGCTCTCGCTTGCAAGGAGTGAAGCGATAAGACGTGGAGATGACTCCATCGACAGTGAACACATACTTCTCGGAATCATTAAAGAGGGTGGTGGAGTAGTTGCAAATGTATTTACAAGGCTTGGTATAAGTACGGACGACATACTCGATGAGATGTCTCCAAGCCATAACCACCCCGACGATGCAACCCTTATGTCCGCCTCACCCGTATTGAGTGATGATGCGCAATCGGTGCTTGAGCAGGCCGAGATTGAAGTGAGGGAGTTGGGACATGATTATATAGGAACAGAGCATCTCTTACTTGCGATACTCTCTCTACCCACTTCGGGAGCATTTCAGATATTATCGTCTCTCTCCATCGATAAGAACACCGTTAGAGAAACAATTCTGGACGTTCTCGGTACTCCCAAAGACAAGAGGAAGAAGTCCTCAAAGACACCCGCGCTCGACTTTTTTACAAGGGATATAACAAAACTCGCGAGAGATGAAATGCTCGATCCAATCGTGGGCAGGAACGAGGAGATGGAGCGCGTGATCCAGATAGTGTGCAGGAGGAAAAAGAACAACCCCGTCCTTATAGGCGAACCCGGTGTGGGGAAGACGGCGATAGTTGAGGGCATAGCTGAGAGGATAGCACAGGGTAATGTTCCCGCTGTTCTTTTAACCAAGAGATTGCTCGCCCTCGACCTCTCCTTAATCGTGGCGGGGACAAAATACAGAGGACAGTTTGAGGAAAGATTAAAGGCAATCCTCCAGGAGATAAAGACGCGCAAGAATATAATTCTATTTATAGATGAGGTTCACACCCTCGTTGGTGCGGGTGCAGCGGAAGGAGCTATAGATGCGTCAAATATGCTGAAACCGGCGCTTGCATCGGGAGAAGTACAGTGCATAGGTGCAACAACCCTATCTGAATACAGGAAGCATATTGAAAGGGATGGAGCACTTGAACGCAGATTTCAACCCGTCATGGTAAATGCCCCGGATAAAGAGGGCACGCTAAAAATTCTGAAGGGGCTTAAAGGAAAGTACGAAGAATACCACAATGTAATCTATACAAATGAAGCGCTCAAGGAAGCGGTAGAACTATCCGATAGATATATCGCGGACAGATTTCTACCGGATAAGGCAATTGATGTCATCGATGAGGCGGGGAGCAGGGTTAAGTTGAGGGGAACACACTCGACGGAGACCGCCAAACTCAAGAAATGCATAGAAGACTTATCAAGGAGAAAGGAAGAAGAGGTTATGCAACAGAACTTTGAACTCGCAGCCAAGCTCCGTGATAAGCAGAAAAACCTCAAGAGGGAGTTGCGTCTCTTGATGGAAGGAAGGAAATCAAAGCCCACAAAGGTCACCACGGAAGACATCAGGAAAGTCGTCTCACTGTGGACGAGTATTCCCCTCACGCGTATCGAAATAAAGGAGCAGGAGAGGCTGCTGCACATGGAGAAAAAACTCAGTGAGAAGGTAGTCGGTCAGGATGAGGCCATAAAGGTGATAGCAATGGCAATAAAAAGAGCACGGGCGGGGCTAAAAGATCCCAGGCGCCCAATCGGCTCGTTCATATTCCTCGGTCCCACTGGAGTTGGCAAAACATACCTCGCGGAAAAACTTGCCGAATTTTTATTTGACACCGAAACCGCCCTCATCAAGCTCGAAATGAGCGAGTACATAGAGAGATTCAATATCTCAAAACTGATAGGTGCACCCCCCGGATATGTTGGATATGACGAGGGAGGA